>CAZPEK010000446.1:0-339 GCA_964585555.1 uncultured Leptospirales bacterium
AGGCAATAAACCGGGAAATGTCCTCATTAACATTCAGGGTATCCATCGGTTCACTATCAATATCTTCGTCATAGATAAATGTATTGAGAAGCCGGTTCCGGGGAAGTTTCTGCCCCTTTCTGGCCATAATGGCCCCTTCAGAATTATACAGGTCGGCAGGCAGGGGCATGTTGTCATAATCTTTGAGACTGTACTTATCAGCAAAATAAATCAAACGGACCATCTATAATCTACTCCTTACAGCACTTGAAGAAAATAAGCTCGCTTTTACTTCCTTTTTCAAATAATACAACATGTATCCAGATATAGTCTATTTTACATTTTATTAAAAATTTTTCA
>CAZPEK010000446.1:349-3019 GCA_964585555.1 uncultured Leptospirales bacterium
CACGCTTTTACTTCCTTTTTCAAATAATACCACATGTATACCTGTATCCAGATATAGTCTATTTTACATTTTATCATAAATTTTTCAACAAAAAATGCTTTCCGCCAGAATAGTGCACCGGGATTTAATACTTTAAAAAAATCTGAAACCTGGTATATTTCTGGAATCAAACGGGGAAATTACTTAATTATTACTTAGTCAAGGTTTTATGATGAGTTTTCCCTGCCTCATTACCGATAATAGAGAGGGACACCTGCAGGTATGCCGTGATCCGGGGAAAAGACATGTCCCGGGGACTGATTCATCTCTCCCGGACGCAGAGGGGATACCATGCCAGAAATTGTAGTGGAGATAGACATATGACGTCTAAATTCAGAATTTTCTTTTTCGGATTTATATTTGCAGCAGCAGCGGCGGTGACCTGCCTGGCCCTGCGGGCCCATATTATAGAAGATTACCATGTCGATAAGATAAACAGTGATGCGGAAGTTATAACCTTTCGACTGAAAAAACTGACTTCTGATCATCCCGCGGGGATACCGGAGACAAAACTTGCTGCTTTCAAAAGTACCATAGAAGAAAAGAATCCCCTTCCCGCAATGGTGCTCCTGGCAAAAAGTGACCGTAACATTCTCTATTCTGTGATCAGGCAGCAGTATATTCCTTCGAACAGGGTAGTAGAAAAGATAAAAGAAGACTTTAAGAAAAGAAATATCGAGCAGACTAATCCTGAAACTCCGGTAATCCGCTATTATGGTGAAAACTCACCGGTTAAAACAAGCGGAAAGTTTTACATTATAAACCGACCGGTCCAGGGATATACCATTTTTATGCTCTATCCATACATTGCAGACCTTCGCATTATTACCAGGCTCATCCTTGAGGTTCTCCTGGCAATACTGGGGGCACTAGTTATTATCGCCCTTTTTTATATTATTTCAGGAAGAAAAAGCCCGTCACCTGGTCCCGTGGAGCCATCAAGACAGGTTCCCGACGAGGCCCTGCACCAGATTTCCCCCTCAGCAGCTGATGAAATAGACCTGAAAGAGAACTTCGCCTTCAAGGGTGCCCGGGATTCCCTCAGTTCATATGTATTTAAAATTTTCCAGGACCTGAACCACCGTCATCAGACCCTTTCCATATCTCTCTACCTTAAAACCGGGGAAAAAATACTCTCAAAGACCCATGAGTTGAAGGGAACAACCTTCCTGAAGATAGATTCCAACAGCTACGACACCCTTGACCTTTCCAGTGACATCGGCAGCGGCCTGGAAGAAAATGCCGTCATGATGCTCAATGGAGGTACCCGGATACTTGTCCCCCTGAGACATGACACAGCTATTCTCGGGGTTATGGCCATTGAAGGAATAAGCCCCTTTGAAGGACCGGTGGTGAAGCAGATTACCAGAGAAATGAATGAAATAACCGGCGAGCTGAGTAATTACCTGGTTATCAACAATATAATGACTGACACGGCAACAAGCCTCTTCAGCAAAACCTATCTTGAGATTCAGCTTAACCAGATAAAAATGCCTGCTTCTGTTTCTCTTGTAGCCCTGGAGGTTATTCCCCCGGAGATTGTCCTTTCTGACCAGCAGAAACGGACCGTCTTTGCCACCATTGCACCGGTCATACGGGACTACATGGGCCCCTCAGACTTTATAAGCCGGGTTGAAGACACCCTGGTCATCTGCATGAACCAGCGAAGCGGACAGTCTGCTGCTTCTGCTGCCAGCACTATTACTGAAACCCTGCAAAAATACCGTCTGAAATTAAAAAGCGGCCAGGTGCTCTCCCTGGCTCCTGCAGCGGGTGTTGCCTCAACCGATACCATCAAGGCCCCCTCACGTCTCCTTTCAGGTGCCCTCAATGCCTTGAAAAAAGCAGAGACAGAAAGACCTGCTTCTACAGGACTGATTAATGATGAGCCTGCCGCACCTGGTGATGAACCAAAAACACCGGCAGGGGTTACGGATAAAGAAAAAACAGCTAAAAAGAAAAAGATGGCTCCCCCTCCCCCTATGGGAAAGGGCAAAAAAAAAATTGATGGAGGATTAAACCTCACCATCGGGGTTAAGCTGATTTCCATTATCTCGCTTCTTATTACAGTATCCCTGACAGGAATGATCTTTTTTACTTCATACCTCTTCAAAAGTGACAGTGAGGGACGGATAAAAGAAAACAACCTGAAGATATCCGATATTACCGCCCTGAAGGTAAAAACAGACTTTGAAGCCCTTATCGAAAAAGGGGGATTTATTGCCCAGACCCTTATTTCAGAGGGCACCACCACATCAGAAGACGAATATCTTTCACAGCGCTTCTTCAGTACCGACAAGGACATCCTCTTCGTTGCGGTAGCGGGGGAAAAAAACAACATACCCTTTATTAAGCATGGAATTGTAAACCGCCAGTTTGCCGATGAAAATCAAATAACCTTAAAAGATATAGAAACAACCATCACCACAGAAGCTGAAACTATCAACAAAAGCTTTAACCTTGAAGAACTTGCCCACAATGTGTCGCATCTCTTTAAAATTCCCATGTTCACCGTCTGCGTCTCCTATGTAGAAAGAGGTGATTCGCAGGCTTCATCAGTTCTTATAATTTTTGTCCGCGTTAACCGGTTCAACCAGGCAGTCAGCAAACCGGGTATCACAAAGACATTTA
>CAZPEK010000447.1:0-2996 GCA_964585555.1 uncultured Leptospirales bacterium
ATTGCCATGGAATATTTACTCAAGCCCGACCACTGCGCCGGGGGCCTGAGGATTCCGGCACGCTCTCCCGGTATTCCCATCCCTGTCTTCCTTCCAAAACCAAAATCTACAATAGTCTTATACAGGTCAGCCTGCTTCATCTTTTTCATAATCTGGATGACACCGCTGTTGCAGGAGTGACGAATAATGTCCCGCACTGATACACTCCCGTGAGTACCGGTACATTTAATGACCGCGTCGCCAACCTCAATTTTTCCCGTACAGACATACCGGTGCCGCAGGAGGTCAGAGCGTTTTTCAAGGACCGACGCAAGGGCAATTATCTTCATGGTCGAACCGGGTTCAAAGGAATCAGTGATGGCAAAATTTTTCCGCGTATCAGCGCTGTAGGCATTGTAATGCCCCGGATTGAATCCCGGATACTTTGCGATGGCAAGAACCCTTCCGGTTTTAACTTCCATAATGACAACAGAGCCGTGGCGCGCTTCATGTTCTTTTACTGCCGCGGCAATCTCCCGCTCTGCATGGTACTGCACCAGGCGGTCAATGGTGAGTACAATGTTCTGGCCATGGACCATCTCACCGGTATCGGTCTCCTGCCAGCCGTCATAGCGCCCTGTGAGCCGGTCATCATAGAGATACTCAATGCCCTCAATACCCCGGTTATCAATATCAACAAAACCAAGAATATTGGCCCCCAGGCTGCCGTTGGGAAAAACACGCAAAAATTCTTTTTTAAAACCCGTACCGGGAATTTTCATTGCCCTGAGCTTTGCGGCTTTTTCATCGGATATTTTTCGCTTAATCCAGACAAAACGCTTTTTGCGGGTAATTTTCTCAAGTATTATTTTTTCAGGAAGTTCAAGGACCTCTGCCAGTACCCCGGCGGTTTTTGCCGGGGCAACGATCTTTTCAGGATTCACATAGAGGGAGTAAGACTTGATGCTCATAGCCAGGATATAGCCGTTCCGGTCGCTGACAACTCCCCTCCGTATGGGAGGGGTTTTATTTTTATGTACAATGATCTTTCGGCTGAAATGAAGGCTGAAGAGGCGAATAATAAACAGCAGAGCTATAACTGTTACCAGTATAGCTGCCACATACACCCGGCGTTTAAATACCTTCTGTTCCATAACATGTGCCATTACCCGGAAGTACCGGAATGGGATGCCTCAGTTTCTCTCTGCTTCGGACTATCGAATCAGGCCGAAACGGGAAAAATCAAATTTTTTAATGTCTTTGGTAGACCAGTAAAGAATAAAGGCACGCCCCTCGATCCGCTCGATTGCAAGGTAACCGAAGTAACGGCTGTCCAGGGAATTCCCCCGATTGTCACCAAATACAACAATATGTCCTTTCGGAACAATCCCCTGAATAGGATTATTCCTGTCAGCCACGGTTATCCCTTTTACAAAGGGTTCATCCTGTCTTTTCCCATTGACAAAAACGCCCCCTTCCTTGACCTCAAGATTATCCCCGGCAACAGCAACGCATCGCTTGATATAGTCTTTTTCTTCATCAACGGGGGGTCTGAAGATTACAATATCACCCCGCTTAATATCACGGATTCCGAGACAATCGATGTGAATACGCTTTTCCATACCCATCATTTTAGGAATGATGGGGCCGTAGGTGACCTTTTCTACAAAAAGGCGGTCATCCACCCGGAGAGTATCTTCCATTGAACCTGAGGGTATATAGTAGGCCTGAACGATAAACTGGATAATGTGAACCGCCAGAACCAGGGCGACAGTGATGGCATCAATAAACTCCCAGAGCTTTCGGTAAAACTTTGTCCTCTTGGGCGCCATATCCTGGGCCTGGTCGAGAAGCTTGTTCCGATCCTCTTCAGCAAGAAGAATTGCGGGGAAGGAATGGACCTGATGCTTTTCCCGCACCAGGAAATTACCCAGCACATTAACTTCAAAGTAGGTAATAGTATCGGCAGGAACAGCGATACGAAAACTTTTTCCCTTTAAGATAACCTCATCAGCAGTAAGCTGAATACTTCCTCCCCTGAATCGTATATATTTAATGATATGGTTGGTAAATCTGACAATATAGATAGCTGTCGCAAGACTTCCCAGAAAATAAATGGGAAGTGACGGAGTTTTTACAAATGGTGTGGCCACAGCAAGAAAGAGGGTTGCATAAATAAAGATAAAAAGGTATACTGTTCTTTTAATAAAAAACTTAGTAGCGCTTTTTCCGGAGATAACAGGAATTTCTATACCAGAAACTCTTGTCCGGTCAAATCGAAGAAATTGTAACATATGGTGCTCCTTTATGCTAAAACGCAAATTTTTCTAATCAAAATAGGATTATTTTTTATATAAAAATGAAAATCAGTACAAAATTTATTGCACAAATAACTGCCCCTATATAAAATAGGCTAAATAAGGTGTCTACAACTTTTTCATAATGAAACTTCTGATAAATTCAATACAACGTCTCGAAAAAGACCAGAAAAAAGAACTGGCCCGGATTCTGCATTCCCGGACCTCACAGGAAAAATCCCTGGTAAAAAACATGCTCTCTCCCCAGGGAATGCACCATATTTTAACCAGTCTTGAAGCCGATGAGCTGAAACTCTTCAAGGCAATTTACGATGACTCGGAAGAAGTCAAAAATTTCAATACCCTGGAAAAGAAAATACATATGCCCGTTGCCCAGATAGACCGGCATATAACCTCTCTTTCCCGAAAGGCCCTCATTTATGTCATCAAAAACCGGCAGCTCCTGACAAATAAAATGGACAAGGTTTATCTCCTCAGGGAAGTAGCCGATGAACTTAACTTTATCACCACCACTGAACTCTTAGAAGAACTGAACCAGCTTCATGAAGCCTTTAAGGATAGTAAATCAGGAGAAAAAACTGACAAAGCCGGTTCGGAGCTCCTGATACTCCTTGCGGAAGCCGGAGGGCTTCTTTCTTTTGAAAAAATCGCCGCACATGAAAACCTGACAGTGCCCCTGGCGAAATTTCTCGAAAAAGG
>CAZPEK010000448.1:0-2967 GCA_964585555.1 uncultured Leptospirales bacterium
ATAGACATATCGTCAAAACGCTCAAATCTGTCAAGAAAATTGTTGTAAATTTAATTCATAAAGGAATAAATGGGGCCTTTTACTATCTGAACAAGACAGCATTAAACAGGTTGAATGCTTTTTATTATGCTATACAAACCCCCTGCAGAAGGCGTCAAAGTTATCAGCCATCGAATTATGATCATACCCTCCCTCAAGAAGTGCATATCGCTTTCCACCGGTTTTTTTCTCGGAAAATTCTTTCATTAATTCACCGATTCTTTTATAATCTTCAGCATACAAAAGATTACCCCAGTCATTGATTCCCTGGTCAAACCCCGCAGAAGCAACCATAATGTCAACAGGTTCCATTTCAGCCATAAAACTTTCAACTTCGGCAAGATATGATTTTCTGTCGTTAGCCCCTGGATTCAGGATAACTGTTTCAAGGTCCTGCTGAGAATCTTCAAGTATATTTATATTCCCGTCGCCGGTATGGAGATCAAAATCAAGAATAAAAGCAGAATTGATCTTTTTATCAGCAAAAAGCTTCAACAGGCTTATGCTGATATTATTAAAATAGCAGAATCCCCAGCATGAATCCGCGGAAGCATGATGCCCGGGGGGTCTGATAACGGCAAAGGAAGGGTTACCTTCCCAGGCCTCTTCTGCAGCAACAATGGCCCCTCCCGCCGAAAGAGCTGATACTCGATAAAGAAGCGGGTCATTTTTAATTTCTTTCAGATGCCTCGGGGTATGGGCTCGCAGGATATCCTCTTCTGTAGCAGGAAAAGCGTCAATTTTTCTATAAAAATCACTGTTTTCCTCAACAATACTGATAATTCTCTCAAGGCGTCCAGGCGCTGCAGCCGGGTCTGAGGCATATCGGTAGTCATAAAAATCATCATGAAAAATCACACTACACTGCATGGTCATTCCTCTCTGGCCCTTTTATAAAAGGGTCGTATAGATTTATGACATTATTTTTATTTTATTTTTCTGTAAATAAGAAAATTAACTTGAAGAGCGGTTTCTTGCTGTTTATAACAATTGTAGTCAGCTAAACATTCAAGGAAATGACTCAAGAAAGGATAACCAGAACAGGGATACCCCGATATAAGGAGTCAAAATAATTAAAAAAACAGCTAAGGATTAAGCATATGCAGGCCAACAGTACACGTGCAATTATCGCCGCCTTTCTGGCAAATCTGGGAATAGCAATTGCAAAGGTTATCGGTTTTATATTTACCGGCGCCTCGTCAATGCTTGCAGAATCAATTCACTCCTTTGCGGATTCTTCAAATCAGGGACTCCTTATTCTCGGCAACCGGCTTTCTCATAGAAAAGAGAACCTCCAGCACCCTTTCGGCTTTGGGCGGGAACGTTATTTCTGGTCTTTTATTGTTGCCCTCATCATCTTTTCCCTCGGTTCACTTTTTGCTCTTTATGAAGGAATCGAAAAAGTTATTCATCCCGCAGTTATTACATCACCCCAATGGGCCATTGGAATACTCGGTGTAGCAATTGTTCTGGAAGGTTTTTCGATGCGTACAGCTATCCATGAGTCACGTCTTGTTATGGGCGATGCTCGATGGTGGGAATTCATCAAAAGGACGAAAGTTCCCGAACTGCCGGTTGTACTCCTTGAAGATCTTGGTGCCCTGATCGGGCTGGTCCTGGCACTCGCAGGCGTATCCCTCGCCATCATTACCGGCAATCCCCGCTTCGATGCCATAGGAAGTATCGCCATCGGTATACTGCTTGCTGTCATCGCGGTAATTCTTGCTGTCGAAATGCGTTCTCTGCTCCTCGGAGAATCAGCCTCGCCGGCAACACAAAAAGAAATCATCGCTTTAATTGAAGAGCACCCAATGGTTAACCGGCTGATTCACATGCGAACCGAGCATATCGGTCCAGAAGAACTACTCATCGCCGTAAAAATAGAAATGCCTGAAAGCCTCTCCATAAGGGATGCAGCCAGGGCCATCAATGAGTTGGAAAAATCCCTGAGAGCAGAGATAACCGCTGCCCGTATTATCTATATTGAACCTGATGTTTTCCTGGAAACTATGGAGAGCCGATGATTTAGCTTTTTTCCCTGATCAGATCTTTCAGGAATTGATAAAACTCTTCTCCAGTATTGTTTTCAACAATCATTTCTATTACAATCTGAAGATCTTTTTCATACTCACCTGGAGAAGCACCAACATTTCTCAAAAATTTCACCAGGAGCTCATTCTTCAGGCGGGCAGTACGCACTGTTGCCTGGATAATATTCATCATTTTATCTTCGGAAGTATAAAGCCTTTTCGAAAAAATATTTATAAGACTGCGGGCAAATTCCGGATTCTCTCGAATCAGAACATCAAGATTATCAGCTTCACCCCTTGCAAGAATACACTCTGTAATACACCGGGCTTCCGCCATCCTCGGTTGATCTCCGGCAATAGCCATTTCACCCAGGATATCACCTTCATGAAGAGTATTTAAAAATATTTCTTCCCCTTCCCCTGCAATTTTATAAATTCCCACTTTTCCTTTTCTGATAAGGAAAAAGTCCCTGCCCTGTTCTCCCTGCCTGAAGATGACCGCTCCCTTGTCATAATAATATTCCCGCTGAAGAATTGACTCTGGTCTGACAAAAAGTCTCCTGATGTTGCGGGCTCCCGGCAGTTTCAAATTAAAATAAAGCCCTTTAAAAAACTTGTAAAAGATATACTGAAGATAAAAATAAAAAAATCCTGATTCACGATGGGTAAACCGAACCATAGTTCCATTTTGATTATCTTCGAGGTTATGATAGTTCCATACCACTTCCGCCTTGATCTCCGGTGAAGCAATACCTGCACAGTCAAAAACCAGTTTCAAAGTCTTTCCCTTAGGGATGGGCTCAATGGTTTTAAGAAAACATGTAGACCATGTAATATCGTAGGTTATCTGGTCTTCCTTCTTTCCCTCAAGGGAGTAGATAAGGTCAGTTATAACCGG
>CAZPEK010000449.1:0-2934 GCA_964585555.1 uncultured Leptospirales bacterium
GGGACAGGAAAAACTGCAGCTTTTATTCTTCCTATTCTTAATAAAATTGGAGGCACAGCATTCCCGTACCGATTCAGCTTGACATTAACTTCCCCCCCCTGATATATTGAATTATTAAAAAATTAAAGCATTTATTTAATAATTCAATATGAAACGAGAGCAGAAAAAAGAGAAAATACTGACCGTTGCGCTGAGACACTTTTCTCTCTACGGTTACCGAAAAACATCCCTTGAAGAGGTAGCCCGTGACTGCGGTATGACCACGGGAAACATCTACTTTTATGTACAGAACAAAGAAGACCTTTACCGGAAAGCCGTTTCCCGGGCCCTGATCACCTGGCGGGACCACGCGGCGAAAACCATGGCCGGTACGGGAGAACTGGTAGAAAGATTCAAAAAAACGGCCCTCGCTTCTTTTGATTATGTTACCGCCAACGAAGAACTCCGGTCTCTTCTTCAGCTCGACCCTGATATTTTCACCATAAGTCCCGGGGAAGACCGGTTTCGTGACATCAACCTGGGGGCGATTCAAATGATACGGGGAGTCTTAGATGCTGGAATCGCCGAAAAGACTTTCCAGCCTGACATGGATATAGACGGGACAGCCGATTTTATCTGGTCAGTCTATGTTATGTTTCTCATCAGGGCCTACCATAAAAACGAAGTGGATACAAATATCCGCCGTATCTACGAGCGGGGCATAGAAGTTATACTGCGGGGTCTTTTACATTCATAGTTTTCCAGGGAGGACGTTATGACTGAAGCAACTCTCCAGGCACTCCAGGGACTCAGGGATCTTTCAATGCTCAAGTGGTACGTGATACCCCTTCTTGCCATAGTCTTTTACATCTACACAAAGGAAATCAAAGAGGCCCGGGAAACGGGCAACTGGAACGCGGTTCTTGCGGGGCTTACCATCTTCGGTGTCGATTTTTTCAACGAGACATGGAACGGATGGGTCATGCATTTCACCCAGCATTCCGCCTTCTGGACGACACCGGGGCCTACAGCCCTGCGCACCATGGTGGGCTGGAATATTGAAATCATGTTTATGTTTTCAATACTGGGCATCATCTTCTACAACAGCCTCTCAAAGGATACAAAGAAAAAAATCTTCGGCCTTCCGGAGATATGGGTTGTGGCCTTCGGGTACGCGGCCCTGGCCGTATTCATAGAAGTGCTGCTCAACATGGGCAACCACCTGGTCTGGGAGTACCCCTTCTGGTACCGGTCCTTTGGCGGCGTGTGGCTCATATTTTTTTTCGGGTACTTTCATTTCTACTGCTTTGCCATACTGGTCATTACCCGGAAAACCATGAAGACAAAGCTGATAATCCTGGGCATTATTTACGCGGTACCGGTTCTGATGAACATATTCGACTTTGGCATCATGGCCTGGAAATAGTAAAAAACATGGGGGAAGGAACCGCTCCGGTACCTTCCCCTTTTCATAAGGCATCTTATTTACAAAAATATCTCTTGTCGTCATCCCACTTTCTTTCAAGGGGAACCGCATTATGAACAGCAACAGCATCAGCAGGGAAACCGCTTCGGTATTCCTTTGTGCCCCCGATCTTTTCCCCCGCCACTACTGAAAGCACGCCGCCTTTCTCAACCAGGACAAAACCGTAATAGGCACCCTTCGCGCCGGTTACCTTAAAACTGTTTGACCTCACCTGTCCCGGTGAGAGGGAAGTCGCTTCAATCCACTTGAAGTCATAGGCCTTACCGACAATACACTTTTCAGTAAACTCAGGATAGACGGCCCAGAAGCGCGCTCCCAGGTAACGGGCACTCAAAACAACCCAGACTTTATCAGCCCCCGCCTTTTTAGCCTGCAGGTCACCGGCATTCACGGTGATACAGATAGTATCCTGGTTCTGGGCCCAGTTACGGGTACCCTGACCATGAAACTTCAAAACAGTTTTCGCGCCGATACCCGCCCCACTCATTACCAGCAAAAGAACAACTAATCGTTTCATTCTGTTTCTCCCTTATACATATTCATGCTAATATTCTTGAGG
Source organism: uncultured Leptospirales bacterium (assembly GCA_964585555.1). Taxonomy (GTDB): domain Bacteria; phylum Spirochaetota; class UBA4802; order UBA4802; family UBA5550; genus CAZHNW01. Next base: position 2,025 of record CAZPEK010000449.1, read on the forward strand.
TAAAAATCTGAAAGTTCAAGCAGTAAAATGAATTAAAGTGGGAATTAAAGGGGAAAAAATTTCAGTTTTTTGCGGATGGTAGAAAAGATGCCTACAAAAAGGCATTCTTTTTTTCTTAAGAATTAAGAATAACCTTAAGTTGCTCAAGAAGAAGAGGTATATCTTTCTGAACGGCGTCCCAGATAATTGCATCATCAACCACATCATAGCCATGGGCTATAACATTTCTAAAGCCAATAATCTGTCGCCAGTTATCTATACCAGACAGTAGTTTTTCATCAATTTGCCTTACCCTGTTGAGAGCTTCGCCAATTATCTCAAATTGTCTCTCGACAGCAGCCTTAGTGCGAGCGTCAATACAAAAACCTTTATAACTCATTGAGGAAGTAAAATCCTGAAGAAGCAGGCACCCATTCAGGGCATCTTCGAAACAGACAAGGGGATCACGCTGCATAGACTTCCGCTGTTGCTGAATAGATATAATCTTTCAATCTCTGGTTTGATAGAGCTGCCGGCATAACCAGATCGACACTGCGGCCAAAAAGTTCTTCAATGGAATCCATCATGGCCTCGGCATACAGTGCGCACCCCATTGAATGTCTCCAGAACGACTTGTAATCAAGCCCTGTTCCCTGCCTGGTAGGAAACATATCAAGAACCGACAGCCCCAGGGCTACTGTCCGCACAGACTCAAACCCGATCAGAACGACTGCATCCTGGATCGTGTAAACACTTCGCGACCGTTTGTAATAGCTTGAGTTTGCTAGAGATAGTATCCTGGCAGTCAGGGCCTGGTCTTTTTCGATCAGGCCTGCAAACTTTGCGGTGGAAACATCATCTTCCAGCGCCATCCGGATTACATGGTCTGCAAGTTCGGGAAGAACTGGTACGGACCTTACATCAACAGTAT
>CAZPEK010000450.1:0-2656 GCA_964585555.1 uncultured Leptospirales bacterium
AATAATGGAACCCCGAACAATCATTCCCTGGAATTTATTATCTTCATCAACAACAGCCACGGGGAAACGAACATCTACCATAACAGGCATAATTTCCTGAAGAGGCGTTTCTGGTGCTATAATGTATTTCTCATATCGTATAACGATCTCCTCCAGGTTCCCCTCCTCCGATTCAACCATTTTTTTTGCATCTTCCGCGAATACGATCCCCTGCAATTTCATCCCCTTATCAAGAACAAAGATACTGGAGATTCCTTTTTCTTTCATAGCATGGAGAGCCGTACGGGGTCCGTCCTTGGTAGTTATGAAGGACGCCTTTACCATTACATCCTTAGCCGTAAGAACCCTGCTCATATCGACGTTTTCTACGAAGCGTTCCACGTATTCAGTGGCAGGATTTTTCAATATCTCATCATTGGTGCCGATCTGTACGATTTTTCCGTCTTTCATCATAATAATACGGTCTCCGATTCGAAGGGCCTCATCAAGATCATGGGTGATAAAGATAATTGTTTTCTTCACCTGATCCTCGAGGGCAAGCAGCTCATCCTGCATCTCCGTACGGATCAGGGGATCAAGAGCACTGAAGGCCTCATCCATCAGAAGGATATCCGGATCAATTGCCAAAGCTCGTGCAAGACCGACACGCTGCTGCATGCCGCCGCTGAGCTGCCCTGGGTAGTAATCTTCCCAACCGGTAAGCCCCACCTGGGCGAGGGCCTGTTTCCCCATTATTTCACGTTCTTCCCTGGAAATTCCCTGGATTTCGAGTCCGAAAACCGAATTTTCAAGAATTGTTTTATGGGGGAAGAGGGCAAATCGCTGGAAAACCATTCCAAATTTTTTCTGCCTGAGCTGACGCAGCTCTTCGTCATTGAGGGTTGTAATATCGATATCATCTATATAGACCTTCCCTGAAGTGGGCTCGAATAATCGATTTAAACATCTCAAGAGTGTCGACTTACCGCTCCCGGAGAGGCCCATAATCACCAGGGTCTCACCTTCATAGACTTCGAAAGAGGCGTCAATGACACCAATAGCGCATCCCGTTTTATTGAGTATTTCCTGCTTGGATTTTCCCTCTTTAAGCATCTTCGTGGCCTTTTTAGGGCTGGGACCGAAGATCTTGTTTAAATTTTCAACTTGTACTTTAACTTTGGGCATATTATTTCCAGCCTTATAATCGGGTAATCACCTCAAAAAGCATCCCGAGGTGATTACCGTAATAATTCTATTAATTTCTCCGGGACTTTAAAATCCGTAGGATACACCAAAGGTGGCCCAGAGATGAAGACGGTCCTGACTGCCCCAGACATCATGCCAGGGGGCGGTAACCACTGCGGCACTAAATTTTCCGTAGATACTTAATCCCTCTCCTACAGATACCGCCAGCTTCGAATAGGCAGCGATATCGGTGAAGCCGTGATAATCGTCGTTCGGCCAGACCTTCGATGAGGGATAGTAAAAATAGGAAATCCACCCGCCAAGGGTGAGCGATACTTTTTCATAGAGCTGAAAAGCGTGGCTCACGGAGAGTTCAATATAGATATCCTCAAGGTTATCCTGTGCCCCTCCCTGATCACTGACACGGAGGTACTGTGAGTATTTAAGCTTTGGTTTCAAGAACACCTTCTTTAGCTGCACCCACGCGGAAATATCAAAAAAGTCTTTTCGATAAACGCTTTGATCCTTGCTCTGGGGATACATGAAATAGGCAACCCGGCCACCGAGGCCCAGTAGTCCATCCATCAAAGTGGTATTATAGGCGGCAATGAAATCAACACCGATCCATACCTTTTCAGTATCGTTCGGCTCATTCTCCAGGTATGCCGTGGGTATTTCACCGCTTATGGTGAAGTAGAAATCCCCCAGTGCCTGGCCCACCCAGGGAAAAAGGACACCACGGGATGAATTTGCCGGATCACCATAAAACGAAAGTCCCCGCCAGTAATACTCACTGTTGTATTCAAGACCGACAGAAGTTCCTGTTTTGGCTTCAACCTCCTGGACTGCAACTGAAAAAAATGAGATAAATAGAGCTATACACAAAATTTTATTTCGCATTTTATACTCCTTTTGTAATAGTATCATAAATCAAAAAAAACAGTGTTTCTTAGTGTTTCTTTATAGGACAAATTGTAAATGATTTATAGAGGTTAGTAAATACATCGAAAGATGTAGACTGGGCAAAACATGTGAGTAGTTAAAAAAAACAATACTAGTTAATATTCAGGTTGTTTTGACAAAAGCACAGCACCTTTAACTGTGCTGACTCTCCTGTCGGCCTCCTGCCTCGTCGGGCATCAAAGCATCCATGCTCAGCACACAAAATGGTTGATGGCTGTATCCTGTTCTCAATCCCCGGGAACAAGTTGGGAGTGTTTGAATTTCATGAAAATCTGAAAAAGCGACGAGGTGCAGGAAGATCAAGAATTGCAGTATCAATGTAGTTGACATTTTAAACCGTTTATGCAAATACTGACATGTCAGTATTTCGACCTGTCAGTAAAAGATGCAAGTAAATACAGTATGTCATAGTTCTTGATATATGGTATCTTTCTCTGGAAGATGTTTTTCGGAAGGGGGGTAGAATGAAAAAACTTGACCGATGCAATTCAATCGAAGATCTAAACTCTCTGGCAAAAAAATCAGTGCC
>CAZPEK010000450.1:2666-2902 GCA_964585555.1 uncultured Leptospirales bacterium
GTTATGGTTACATAGAAGGAGGTGCTGAAGATGCGATAACCATGGCGAAAAGTCGTGCCTTCTTTCTCAATTATGAATTTATACCACGAGTTCTCAACGATGTTAAAAATATTGATCTAACTGTATCTATGCTGGGCAATGAATATGCCATGCCGATATTCCTGGCGCCTACCGGCATGTCACGGTTATTTCATTACAGGGGAGAGATGGCCGTTGCTCAGGCAGCAAAACAGAAT
>CAZPEK010000451.1:0-2885 GCA_964585555.1 uncultured Leptospirales bacterium
GTCAGACATACTCTGTTCAGCATCCTTCAGGGACTTGTAATGAGCCTCGGCAACAAACATTATTGAATTATAAAATGCGCTCAAATGAGGAATAATAAATTCCCTCTTCAACTGGTTCCGTAGTGGTGATGCAGTAGTATTCTTGACGTCACCCAGTTTTTTCTTATCAAGAAACACTTTCCCCTTGTAAAGATGGGTAAAAATAATATCAGCTACATCTTCCGTAACTGGCGAAGGATCCGTTATCAATACTTCGGTAGTTTCACCGCTGTTGTAAAACTTCTCATAAATTCTTGACTCAACCCGCGTTACCTTCCCCCCGGATACAAAAAATTTAATCGATTTTGTCCTGATGCCAATAACATCACCGATTCCGGCAATATTGTTTTTTATAACATTGGTTTTAATAAAACGATGTTTTTCCATTCTGATATAGTCTTTTCCCAGCTCATAGTTGGTCCGATAGGGGATTATCCTGATATCCCTGGTATTTATAAGATTATATTTCGTGATAACATTCATAATTTTACTATTCAACAGGGCTATTTCACGATCGAGTTCTTTACCCTGTTGGTTCAAAACATCCGATTCTAAAATATATTTCTTCTTTTGGGTAGTCTTGTGCTGGGTAAAAACCGGGACAGCAACAAAAACAATAAGGGATATACAAAAGACCTTACATATTCCTCTCATTGGATTCTCCTTATATAAACATTTTAATATACTATAGCATTTATTAAAGTTCCTGTCATTATAATTTTGCCCCGAAGAGTAAAGATTTTATATAAAAAAGAATATTAATTTCTTGCATATTTCAGGCCCTCCAGCTATGACATTGGAATATAGACAATCAGCCAGACTAACCCAATAATAATAGAGAAAAATCAATGTATAACGTCCTTCTGGTAGATTTTACCGAATACAAAGATCAATTAAAAGACCTTCTTGAGACTAATTCTTATGAAGTCGTTATCTGTGAAAATGCCTTTGATGCCATGTCAAAGCTGAAGGCCTACGACTTCGATCTGGTCATTTCTGAAGTTGAACTTCCCGGTGACAATTCCTTTGATCTCTACAACTATATGACCAATAATTATCCTTATATTCCGACTATAATGATTACTGATAAGAATCTCGATAATTTTTTTGAAGATATCTTCAGGGAGGGTATCGGTAATGTGCTCTGCAAGCCCGTCAGAGAAAGCGAATTGATAAATCTTGCGGCTAAACTGATAACCAAAAAAGATATATTCGGCATTAGTAATTATTTAAAGGTAACCGGACCACTGCGAAGAATACGCATTTCGAATTCCCGACAGATTCAAACTGCCATCAGCACACTAGTTAAAGAAATTCTCGATTCAGGAGTTGAAATATCAAATAAAATGGCCCTGAACCTGGTGCTCAATGAACTGACTATTAATGCGGTCTACCATTCCCATGGTCTCACGGCAGAAAAAGAAAAACGTCAAACAGTAGTCCTGAAAGAAAATGAATTTGTTGAAATTCATTTCACGTGCAGTGAAGAAAAATTTGCAATTGCAATAACCGACTACAATGGAAGACTGACAAAGATGCGAATTCTCGACAGCATCAACAATGTTATCACCCAGGAAAACCTTCTCTCAGAAGCAGTTGAAAAAGGAAGTGATATTTCGGGTATGATTTCGGAAACGGGACGGGGAATCGACCTGGTGCGCAAGCTTGCAGGTGAATACTACTTTATAATAAAAAAAGATTACCGTACCGAGGTAATCCTTATCTTTAACAGTCACCCGAAACCCGGGGATGACTCGCCCTTCTCTTCATTAAAAATTATTGAGGATATCGCGGAATAATTTTCCCATATAAAAAGACAAAGAGGGGCTCCCACAGGAGCCCCTCTTTGTCTTTTTATATGGAGTTCTCTTACAGGTATACCGAAACACCGGCCCGCATGGTTACCCCTGACATAATTGCATCATACATACCAGAAAAACCGTAGCCATCGGGGACCTGCTCAGACCATGAGTCCATAAAAAGATTAAACATAAATTTATACCCGAAGGATACAAAGTAGGAGAACTGGCTGTTATAGTTTATCAAAACATCCAGAGTTGCATTGGTATAATATGATGTCGTTGAATCGGTTTTCTTTAACTTACCCCCTGTCGGATAAACAAGCTCAGGGGTATTTGGCATCGACTCAGTGAGATTATATCCCGCATGGACATAGTCGTACTGCATGTAGCTGTAACCAATAAAAATACTGGGACGCATGTAAAACATACGAAAAAACCTGAATATATACCCGTACCCCATCTGATACTCGATGCTGTTGGTAAACCTGATAGTCGATTTGGACATTACCGTTTGCGAAGGAACAGAAGTCGGCACAAAAATCATTTCATTATAAGTAAATGTATCTGCCAGGCTGAAAATGACCGATGTCAAAACCTGAAAGCTGTGCCGCTTGTTCAAGTCAAAATTTACTCCAAAATTAAATCCCATGTCACCGGCTGTCTCTTTGAAATGGGTTGTGGTAATATGGTGATAATACTCAATGCCGGCAAAAAATCTCAAGGAAGGAGGGATGAAGTCATATGAATCTGACTGGATCAAAAAATCAGATGTAACCTCTCCGAGGGTTTCCCGATTGAGACTTCTAGTTTTTTCCGCAACCGTAGACCCGTTTTTTACATCAATTACCTTTACTGTAACCAGCTCAATAGTTTCGTCTTTACTTGATTTGTGCTTACCTACTATGAGAAAATCAGCTTTTGTTTTTTTCCCCAGCAACACTTCCTTTCTCGATCCATAGAGATTATTATCATCAAGGTCAAGATCATCCTGTACATCCTCTACATCATCGGGGTCTAAAAGACGGTATTTTTTTGAACCCGTAA
>CAZPEK010000452.1:0-2851 GCA_964585555.1 uncultured Leptospirales bacterium
GTTAATCTCCTCCGATGCATGTAAAAATGCACGCACCACTATCATAAAAATAAACATTTAAAAGAGTATGGGTATATGATGTCCTGCTCGGATTGAACAGAGTTCCAGTTGATGAAAAGCTGGTTCAGCGGATTGAACTTGTAGAGAAAAAGATAAAAATTTGCCCTGAAGCCTATCCCTGGAACAGGAACATCCTTCTAACAAAATCCTTCATAAAATATCCTTTGAATAAATAATATATGAAGCATATTAATGTTTCGACTTACAATGTCAAGAAGAAAGAATGGGACAAAATGACATATGAATGAAGAAAATAAACTCTTATTTAATCCAAAAAGTAAACTTTTCCCCAAAGTCCTGTTGACAAAGATGAAGTTTCTTGCTATATTCAAAGTACTTTATATAACAAAGTACTTTGAATCACAAGGAGTCATGAGATGAAAACACTGACAGATTCACAAATCCAGGACATGCTCAATGACATCACCTCAATAAAAGAAACCCTGGCAAAAAGCAAACCCTCGGTACAGCTCCTTTTTCTTCCCCTTCATTTCAGACAGATATTTATACTGAGCGGAAGCGTGATAATTATTTTTTCCGGGATATATCATTACCTGATCAAAAGCTTCGGCACCTATACTCAGATACCTGAACTGTACCGCTATGTATTCTTCGCCGTCATAGCGCTGGTATCACTTTTGCTGGGCATTTTAAAGAACCGCAACTGGATCAAGTCACTGGCGAAAATAAATCAAAGCTATAATTTTCGCAAAGCGTATAAAGAATTCTTTTCTTTCAAAATATTACACAGCTATTTTCTTCTCGGTTCAACCATGACAGTATTCGTCATCTACTGGATTGCGACAGGACAGCCCTACCTGATTATTCCAACCCTCTGTATCGGCATTGGCATACTGGGAAATTTCACCGGCAACATGACCGATCTCATTGAGTACACTGTCATGGGAATCTGGACCCTCATCTGGGGCTTTATCATTGTCATACACGGATCGATCCCCGGGGTCATCGCACTGAGCGCATCACTGGGGGGAGGCCTTATTATTTTTGCCCTCTATAATTACATTTTCAACAGACAGGAAGTGAAGTAACATGGGACTGGATAAAATTATTCATGAGCAGAGTCGTTTAAAGATTCTGACCCTGCTTGCCGGGAGCGACCAGAAAGAGACGGGTTTTACCGAACTGCAGACGAGGCTGGAACTCAGTTCGGGGAATCTTTCTGTTCAGTTGAAGAAACTGAGTGAGGCCGGGTATGTTGCTATTAAAAAATCTTTTAAAGATAATAAGCCCTATACTGGGGTTTCGATCAGCAGGAAAGGGCTTGCTGCTTTGGAGGGGTATGTTGATGAGATGGAGGGGCCGATTCGGGAGTTGCGGAAATAAAGTCTCCTAAACAGGCAAATCGCCTACTAACATATAGCGGGTTTTAAAATATTGCACTATTGATAATAATAAAATGACCCGTCCCACCATCAAACCATCTTAAAAAAATTACTCACCGACGAAGGAACCCGCGAACACGAACCCTTCAGCTTGGCCACCACCAGCTCCTTCACTGTAAGCACCGGATTCATCTTCACATAAGAAGCGGGACTCACCTTCATAAGATGAAAGAGCGCTTCAGCAGTCTCTTTCAGGTTATTGCACTCACCGCTCAAATAGACATTCCTTTTCCCCAGGCGTGTGATAAGCTTTTCAGAAACTTCCGCGATAGCGCAGTGCCCCACAACAAGGACCTTCCCGGTGAGGGAATCAATTTCTTCCGAAGCAAAACCCTTCCCCATAACCATGGTCCATCCGCCCCGGCCCCGGTGATCAAGGGCCATGATCTGCAGACCGTTAAGGGGATTGTTGACGCACCCCTCGGGGCAGGCGAGCTCACTTCCCATAATAATCTTTACGTCATCATGATACTCAGGAATCAGGTTCCAGGAATAATGCCCCTCTGCCGGCATGTCGCCGAGAATGTCAATCTTATGCAAATCAGTAATATCCCCCGCCAGCCTGATATCCTTGAGAGACGAGACACCTTCCCCCAGTCCCTTTTCGATGCTTATTTTCAAGTGGGGTACATCTGACACATCAAGGCCGAAAATTTTTGCCCCGGCGATATCTGCCGCCACAATGTTGCGGCTGCCGATCAAGAGGCCAAAGGGCTTCACTACCCGGTCAGCCAGGGCGGTGGCGGGGAAGTGCCCGTGGATGGTTCCCTCGACGCCTTCGATGAGGGTGATGTCAGGACGAATCATCGACAGCACATCAACCAGCTTGTAGGGCAGGTTGTAATTATGGTCTAACCCCCGGGAGCCGTGCATCGGCAGGCCCCACTGATTTTTTATCCCCAGGGTGACCACCCCCATGGAATGGGTTTTCAGCTTCGGAACATTTATATAGAGATGCTTTTCTCTCTCCCGAATCAGCTTCATGACCGTTGCAGGCATGCGGCATTCGGTCATATCGTAGCCTTCAGGATTTTCCGGCGACGAGGCCTTCTTCCCCCCGAAGGGGACCACCTCACTTTTCTCTTCATCAAGGTATAGGGGTACCGTCCCGGTCTGGCGGCACAGCTTTGTATACCCGGCAGCCCTGAAAACCAGGCGGGTATAATTAGCCTGAGTGGCGTTTTCAAAGAGGTAGATTTTTTCAGCTCCCGCTGCCTGCCAGTAGCGGATAATCGCATCAAGAACCTCAAGGCGGGTATGGGTATAGGCCTTTGCATCAACCGCATTCGGTTTTATGTAAACCTCACGGCTCTCTTTCAAGAGCTCAGCGCCCCCGAGGTTCTCAAAAATATCTGCAACCGATTTCCCTATCTCCGCGGCAAGATGCC
>CAZPEK010000453.1:0-2832 GCA_964585555.1 uncultured Leptospirales bacterium
AGAAATCTTTTTCAAAGGTGAGAATTTTTTTGATCATTTCATGATAAAAAAAGGCGACGTAACCCAACGTCGCCTTTTTCTCTTTAGCCGTAAAAATATTTCCCCGCCGTAACCAGCGCCTTTAAGAGCATCACCGATTTCATCAAGAATAACCGGATCATCAATTGTAGAGGGAGCTTTGAATTCCTGGCCGTCGGCTATTTTTCTCATGGTACCGCGGAGAATCTTCCCCGATCTGGTTTTCGGAAGTCGCTTTACCACCAGGGCCTGTTTAAAGACTGCAACAGCTCCAATCTGGTCCCGGACCATCTGCACCAGGTCCTGGATAATTTCATCATCCTTTTTTTCAGCCCCTTCTTTCAATACGATAAAGCCGAAGGGAATCTGGCCTTTGAAATCATCGGCAACACCGATTACCGCACACTCTGCAACATCGGGATGCTGGGCGACAACTTCCTCCATTCCCCCTGTTGAGAGACGGTGGCCCGCAACATTGATGACATCATCAACCCGGCCCATGATATAAATATATCCTTCACTGTCGATATATCCCCCGTCACCGGTAAAATAATACCCGGGATAGGGATCCATGTAGGATTCTTTATACTTCTGGTCATTCTCCCAGAGAGTGGGAAGCGTACCAGGGGGGAGGGGCAGTTTCATTGCAACAAGTCCCTCGGTATCAGGGCCCTGAACATTGCCATCGCCATCAAGAATCTCTACCTGGTATCCGGGAACCGCCTTGGTTGGAGATCCCGGCTTAATGGGAAACTGCTCAATGCCCATGCAGTTTGCCGCAATGGGCCACCCTGTTTCTGTCTGCCACCAGTGGTCGATAACCGGAACATTGAGCATATCACTTGCCCAGTGGTAGGTGTCAGGATCAAGACGCTCTCCGGCAAGAAAAAGATACTTGAAACCCTTCAGGTCATACTTTTTCAGATACTCTCCATTGGGATCTTCTTTTTTGATGGCCCGAAAAGCTGTCGGGGCCGTAAAGAGGGCTTTAACGCCATAGTCTGAAATAATCCGCCAAAAGGCTCCCGGGTCAGGTGTGCCCACAGGCTTGCCTTCATAGAATACCGTTGTACAGCCGTGAAGCAGGGGAGCATAGACAATATATGAATGCCCTACAACCCAGCCGACATCAGAGGCGGCCCACCAGACATCACCCGGGGCAATATCATACACATTTTCCAGGCTCCACTTGAGGGCAACAGCGTGGCCCCCGTTATCACGGACAACACCCTTGGGCATTCCTGTGGTTCCTGAGGTATACAGTATATAAAGTGGATCCGTTGCCTTAACAGGAACGCAATCAGCCGGCTCAGCAGCAGCAGCGGCGTCATGCCAGTCTACGTCACGCCCGATATTCATCGGGGCTTCCACCTGGGGACGCTGGTAAATGACACACTTAGAGGGTTTATGAGCCGCAATATTAATTGCTTCATCAAGAAGGGGCTTATAGGCAATAACTTTTTTGCCTTCGATTCCGCATGATGCGGAAACAATTACCTTCGGTTTGGCATCATCAATTCTCACGGCCAGTTCGTTGGCGGCAAAACCGCCGAAAACAACTGAATGAACCGCTCCGATTCGGGCACAGGCCAACATGGCAATAGTTGCCTCGGGAATCATCGGCATGTAGACAATTACCCGGTCACCCTTTTCAACACCCTGGGACTTCAGCACTCCGGCAAAGGCAGCCACGAGATCCCGAAGCTCAAGGTAGGTGTACCGTTTCACCGTATCAGTAACCGGACTGTCATATATAATGGCAATCTGGTCTGCCCTGCCGTTCTCTACATGATAATCTACCGCATTGTAGCAGGTATTCAGTTCGCCATCGGTGAACCACCGATAAAATGGCGGATTCGAATCATCGAGAATATTCTTCGGTTCTTTGTACCATTGAATACTCTTTGCAGCCTCTCCCCAGAATTTTGAGGGATTGCCGATAGACTCGTCATAATTTTTCTTATAATCTCCCATATAAGCCTCCTGATTTTTTATCAATCTATTTATATTCCAGAATGGGTCTGTGTCGATCCCCTGTCAGAGGCCAGCTCAGCCGCACTGGTAATTTACTACTGATCAAATACAACCTTAAATTTGTATTTATTCTCTACAAAATAGCTCCAGACAATTTCAACAGGGAGCTTATCCTTATCAAAAACCGTCGTATTGACGGTCAAAACCGGGTCAAGAACCGCAATGGCAAGGTGGGCCGCAATCTCAGAACTCGCCCTGGTGACCTCTACTTCATGCTTTACCACATTGAGATTGATGTTGCAGACATTCTCAAGGGTCTCAAGCATGGTAGCTTTCTCAAGGTGCGCGGTTTTAATCTTTTGACCAATTCGCTCGGGAAGATAATTTACTGTGTAGCTCATGGGCTCAGAGCCTGAAAAACGGACACGGCGAAAAATCACAATATCCTCATTTTCCGGTACCAAAAGAAAATCCCGGGCATCCCGGCTGCCCCGGGCCTGTTCCCTGGCCAGAACCTTCACGGTGGTCTCTCCGGTAATATTAAATATTTCCCGGTTGATGCCTGACAATTTTTCGTCACGAATACCAAAGGCATCATTTGTCCAGAAGGTTCCCTTTCCCTGCTTTCGGTAAAGAAGTCCCTGGTTAAGAAGATGCTCAAGGGCCCGCCTGATGGTGGTACGACTGACACTGAAAATCTGCCGAAGCTCCTCTTCAGGGGGAAGATTTTCTTCAGGATTCAGCTCTCCCTGCTTGAGCATATTCAGCAGGTAATCGGCTATCTCATCAATAAGTTATGGCTCTGGTATTGAATTTGCGATACCAATTGTGATGCAGTCG
>CAZPEK010000454.1:0-2806 GCA_964585555.1 uncultured Leptospirales bacterium
CTCCTGTCGACCACCCTCAGAGGGGGTTTATAAGCTTCTCAACCCCCTCTGGGGGTGGCGAAACTGCTGCACTGGTACGATTGCCAGGCTCCTTGAGCCGGGGGCCTTCGAACCTGGAGCATATTTGTGCATTCTTAAAACCGGATTACATTGAAGGCGCGAAAACGCTTTCGCTCCTTCAATGTAATCCGGACCATATCTTTTTATAAAAGCTGCATCATATCATCTATTATTGTCGCTGCTGCCTCAGGCCGTGCCGCCGCGAGAGCCATGCGGGACATTTTTTCAAGATTCCGCGGATTCCCGAGAAGATCAAAGATAATCGGGGCGACCTTTTCAGCAGTTGCATCCTCATCGGCAATCTTGACCGCCGCACCGGCGCTTACAAAGTCATCGGCATTTTTATCCTGGTGGTTATCCGCTGCATAGGGATAGGGAATCAAAATGGAAGGTATCCCCGTGGCTGCCAGCTCCATCATGACTCCGGCCCCTGATCTGCTGATGGCGATATCACTGGCCCGGTAGGCGAGGCCGACACGGTCAATGTAGGGGGAAAGATAAATAGAGCCTCCATCCATTTCATTCTGCACCTGTTCTTTGAAGGTATCATAAGAATACGCCCCGGTACTCCAGATGATTCCCACATCTTTCAGTTCTTTTGAGTATTCTTTTTTCAGACCGAAGGTCAGTTTATTCAGGTTGAAGGCCCCCTGACTTCCCCCAATAATCAAGATCACCTGGCTGCAGTGCTCAAGGTGAAAGGCCTTCTTTGCCTCTTCCTTTGATTCATTGCGGATAACTTCCTTTCTGATAGGATTTCCCGCGTGGAGAAAGGCGGCAGGGTTCTTCAAGTACCCGGTAGAATTCTCCAGGGTTCCGTAAATTCTTATCGCTGACTTTTCGAACAGCCGGGTAACCCGTCCCGGTACACTGTTTTGTTCACAGAGAAAAACCGGCACCTTCAGGGTTCGGGCCGCCAGAAGGGCGGGAGCTGAGACATAGCCTCCCATGCCGACTACCGCTGATACAGAATGACGGCGTATGACCCGACGGGCCTTCATCATGGCAAAGAAAAATTTTATCATAAAAAAAGGAAGTTTAACCGGGTTCATGGTAAAGGTCGGGGCGCCGTAAAAAATCGCGTCTCCTTCTTCCATGCCATCGAAGGTGGAAAAACGACGGTCGTTTTTTCCTGCAAGGAAGATAGCTTTCTGCCCCCGTCCCTTTATCTCTTCATAGAGGGCCACGCCGGGACTGATATGCCCCCCGGTTCCGCCCCCGGTTATCATTATCGTTATATTTTTCACTGCCACACCTCTTCTCCAAGGGGAGCCCTGGTAGCCGCGGCTTCCCGGTATCTTGAAATATTGAGAAGGATTCCCGCCGCAATCATACTCGACAGCAGCGATGACCCTCCGTAGCTGATAAAGGGAAGAGGGATTCCCGTTGTGGGAAGACTTCCCGTTACCACGCCCATATTGATATAGGCCTGTACCACCAGCAGCAGCCCGAGACCGATAGCCAGCAGTCTGCCGAACTCATCAGGAGCGTTAATTGAAATGGTAATGGCCCGCATAAAAAGCAGAAGGTAAAGAACTACAATAAAAGCCGTACCGAAGATTCCCACTTCTTCGGCAATGACGGCAAAAATAAAATCAGTATGGGGCTCGGGAAGACGAACAATCTTCTGGGTGCCGTATCCGAGGCCCACACCAAGGATGCCCCCTTTCTTAAAGGCGATAAATGACTGTATAATATGATAGCCGTTTCCGAAACGGTCCTTCCATGGATCAAGATAGGCAAGGATCCGTTCACGCCGGTAATCCACCTGGTAAACTAAAAGATAAAACATGGGAAGGGACAAAACCATCAGGGAAAGAATGTACCTGAGGGGGAAACCGGAAACAAAAAGAATGACAACTGAAACGATCAAAAGATCGACACCGGTACCAAAATCAGGCTGCAGCATGATAAGCACAAACATCAGGGCAATTATCAGCAGGGGAATAAACATCTGCATCACGGGGCTTCTTACCGTGTCAGCATCCGAAGAGAATACCTTTACCAGGTAAAGAACCATGAATATTTTCACAAACTCTGAAGGCTGCAGACGGGCGAACCCGAAGTTTATCCACCGTGCCGAGCCCTTTGCCTCGTGACCAATGCCGGGGACAAGAACCACCACAAGAAAAACCAGGGAAGCCAGAAGCATCACCAGGGTATACTTACGGTACACCCGGTAGTCTATTTCCTGAACAACAAGAAGGGCCATAAAACTGACACCGAACCAGATCAGCTGTTTCTTTAGATAGAAGAAACTGTCGCCCATGGTTTTCTGGGCAGAAACAGCACTGGCACTGTAGCACATGGCTATACCGATACCCGCAAGAACAAAAACCAGGATAAACAGAAGAATATCCGGCTCGCCTTTGCGCCTGGTATCTATGACTGTTTTCAGGTCCACTCCAGTGTTCCCTCCCTCAGTTTATCAACGCCTTTTTTAAAGATCTTTCCCCGTTCATCATAGCTGGTATACATATCAAAACTCGCGCAGGCGGGAGAAAGAAGAATCATGTCACCTTCACGGCTCAGCCTCATGGCCTGAACCAGGGCATCATCCATATCAGTCGCCCTGACCTGGTTGTAACCCGCAAGTATCTCAGCAAAAAGATCACTCGATTCACCGATAAGCACAACAGCCCTGACCCGCCCTTTCAGTTCAACAGCAAGGCGGGTATAGTCATCACCCTTGGTTTTCCCGCCGATGATCCGCACGCCGTTGCCGGTACGCCCTTTAACCGCCATC
>CAZPEK010000455.1:0-2804 GCA_964585555.1 uncultured Leptospirales bacterium
AATGGGGAAATAATCCTTGAGAAACTTCCCGCACCAGTGTGTACCGGTATTTATGCCGTCAAAGATCGGGTCACAGACCCGGGCCGCGCCGTCAACGATATCAAGGGGGGGCTGAAAATCGTGCAGATCCTCTTTCAGTTTTGACAGCTGCACCGGATCTTCATCAGTGACCCATCCCGTATCAACGGCATTCATAAATATGCCGAAATCCGCAAGCTCCCGCGCCGAGGTATGGGTCAGCATGTTAAGGGCAGCCTTTGCCATATTCGTATGGGGATGACGGGCGGCCTTTTTAAACCGCATAAACTTCCCCTCCATGGCTGAAACATTGACAATATGCTTTTGCCCCGTATTATTTTTCTTCATCAAGGGGATCAGCCTGTTGCAGAGCACAAAGGGTGCGATAATATTTACCAGCTGTATTTCAAGCATTTCCGCTGTTTGAATCTCACCAAGCTTTAAACGCCAGCTGTTGGTACTGCGCAGGTCAACCTGCTGCAGGTCTACATCCAGTTCACCCTTCGGGAAAACAGTATCCGCTGGCAGGGAGTTATCATAGGCATAGGGAATCTGCGACAGCTGCGCTGATTCCCTTAAACCGATTCCCGGAAGTTTCCCATGCCAGTGTACCGGCAGGGTGCTGCCGGCCTCACCTTCTGACGCGCCAAGAGATTTTATTTTTTCATTGCAGAGCTGAAAGTTACTCATCAGTTTTTGGGCGGCTGCGGTCAGCTCTTCATATGGTTTATTTTCATTTTCCATCAAGTGGGCGTAAAACCCCGGTGGCCGGCGGACAGTCTGAGCCGCGTTATTGATAAGAATATCCAGGCGGTCAAAGGTCTGTTCAATATGACTGCAGAAAATCTCAACACTGGGTGTGTGCCTCAGATCAAGTCCGTAGACATGAAGCCGGTCTTCCCATTCAATAAAATCTTTTTCTTGAGAATAACGAAGGGCTGAATCAGCGGGGAAACGGGTGGTGGCAATTACCGTTGCACCTGCCCTTAAGAGCATAAGAGCAGCCTGGTATCCTATTTTCAGCCGGGAGCCGGTAATCAGGGCCACCTGCCCCGTCAGGTCAGCGGTCTGAAAACGTTTTTTATAGTTTAAGTCTGCACATCGTGCACACATGGTATCATAAAAAAAATGCAGCTTTGTAAATTCGGCCTTGCAGACGTAACAGTTTCTCGGAGAGTGCAGAGACCCTTCTTCATGTATGTTTTCAGCATTTTCTGAAATCTGCAGCGGAGCGGTAAATACCGCCGCCTCCCGGGCTCTACGGATTCCCGTTGCCCCGCGTGCCTTTTTCTCTTTCACAACTATCTGCTGTCTTTTAATCTTGCGAATTGTCTTGTTTCTCAGCCTGAGCTGATCTGCATCAGGTTTAGACAGCTTTCCCGATACTTTCATGATCTCTATCTGCGTTTCCTTTGGTAAGGAAGAAAAGTCTTCATAGTTATCTGACAGCTGCTTCAATATATGAATGCACCGTTCAATTTCCCCAAGGGAGAATGTCTCTTTATCTTTAATATGCACGTTGTCTTCCTTTAATAGACGAATCTCTCAGGGGTGAAGTGCAGCCAATCCTCGAGATTGACCACACTCTATCAGAAGCTCCGGGGAGGCAAGAAATTTTCAGGTAGATCGGGAAGGGCTTTACTGCATGCTCAGGGGGGCCTCAATCTGTCTGACATCACCATTGTCTCTTAACTGAAGCCGCATATCTTCAATAACCCTGTCAAGTGACAGCTCATTGCTTTCGACATAGGGCATCAAATATGAAAATTCTGTCAGGGCCTGGAGGGATTTCCCGATCATGGCGCTGGCGTGTTCCACCTTTTGAGGGGGCTGCTGGCCCTTCTGATTCTTCTTGTAGATCCATTCTTTGATCTGGTTGTTGTATCCCCCGATTACTTCTATCATCAGTCCGGTCATTTTTTGTGCCGTGTCGTATGAGGCCTGTCTTCGCTCAATCTCCATGTTCTTCTGGTTCTTTTCCTCGTTGAGCCTGTGGTTTCTTTTCATGAAATAGTAGCCGAAACCGACCAGGGCCGTGTAGGTTATCATGTCGGGGATTATTGCTATGGTTAAGAGCTGTAAGACCATTTTCTGAGAGAATATTGTGTCAAAGGAGCCGGTGAGGAGGATGATGTTTGTTCCCTTTACCAGGGTAACGAGTATGAGTGCTGAGAGTACTACTATGAGTGCCTGGGTGAAGTAAGATGAGAATGATTTTATTTTCATGAATGCTCCTCGTGAGATGATGGTTGTATGTGTAAAGAGAGGATGTTTTTGTTACTTTTTTTATTTGGGGAAGGAACACGTTTCAAGGCACAGGGGACAGGTTGTCTTTTTCTATCCAGCAGCTCTCTGGATTGACCTGAGTTCCGGTTGCCTTCAAAAGGCTTATTACTTCAGTTGTTTTGATAATTATCTTGCAACAGGCTATAAATAGAAATATAATGTCTTTTGTAAAAAAAAATGGTGGATAAAATGATTAAACAAATGAGAAATTTTTTCTTTAGCCGGTATGATGATTCAGATAAAATGACACGGAGCATGGCGCAATTTATCTTTTATCTGGCATTAGTTTTCTTTTTTTTATTACTTGTTCTTTTTATAATTAACCTTCAAAAACTCAGTCTTATAGATAATTTTTTATCGTCGGGAATATCGATGATTATGTCTTTGATTGTTATGACCCTTGTAATCAGAGGGAAGGCAAAAATAGCTGCAATAATTATTGCGATATTTCAAACCTTTGTTATCTTTATTGCTATTTTTTCCCGAAGTTCAGAACTTTT
>CAZPEK010000456.1:0-2785 GCA_964585555.1 uncultured Leptospirales bacterium
GTTTTTATTACTCTCTTTATAACCCTCGGGTGGCGTATATCAATAGTTACAATCGTTGGCGTGCCTCTCTCCTTCTGTGGAACCTTTATCTGGATGTCCCAGGCAGGGGTGTCCATTAACCTGATGTCTCTCTTTGGGCTCATTATTGTACTTGGTATGCTGGTTGATGACGCCATTGTTGTTGCTGAGAATATTTACCGCCATCTCGAGGAAGGGGCTACGGTTAAAGATGCGGTGATCAATGGAACCAGTGAAGTCATCATGCCGGTTATGGGAACAATTTTAACAACCATTGCCGCCTTCGGGCCTCTCATGTTTATGGGGGGCATTATGGGCGAGTTTATGTGGACCATGCCGGCAGTGGTTTCAATTGCTCTTCTCTGCTCGTGGATTGAATCGATGTTTATTCTTCCTTCTCATGTCTATGATATTGAAGATAAAAGAAAGGGTACGGTAAAGGAAGGAAAGGGCGATGTCGAAGGGCGCCTTTACACCCGGATTAAGGCCCGGTATGTGGTGATTCTTGATGTTGTTTTGAGAAACAAGTACAAGTCTGCTCTTGTTGTTACCGTTATCTTTTTCGGGTCCCTGTTGTTTGCGGGAAGTCAAATGAAGTTTATCCTTTTTCCCCAGGGCAACATTGAACGCTTTGTTGTCAAAGCGGAAGCACCTACCGGAACAAGCCTTGAAGATATGAGTAAAAGAATCGGCCTCCTTGAAAGCATTATTGTGCGTCTTCCGAAAACTGAACTGGATAATGTTATTTCATCAACGGGTATTTTAAGAGAACAGCCCATGGATCCCAATACCGAGCGTGGGAATAATTTAGGCACAATTATTGTAAATTTGACCCCTGCTGAGACCCGTGACCGTGAGGCACGGGAAATTATGAACTGGATTCGTGAAGAGGCCAAAAAGCTGGGGTACGATAAAAAATTCGAGAATCTTGAGTTGAACTATGTGAAAACAGGGCCTCCTACCGGCAAGCCGGTAAGCGTTCTTATCAAGGGTGATGACTTTGACCAGTTGAAAAAAATATCGCTGAAATTTCAAGGTTACCTGAAAACTATAAAGGGGCTGAAGGATATACAGGATAATTTTGAAGAAGGCAAGCAGGAGCTCAGGGTTATTGTTGATGAAAAAACTGCCTCTATCGCTAAAATTACTGTCTATGATGTCGCGACAACAGTTCGAACCTGTTTCAAAGGATATGTGGCAACCAAGATTAAAAAAACCGATGAAGAAATTGATATACGGGTAATATATCCGGAGAACCAGCGAAATAACCTGAATACACTGAATACCATTAAAGTAGCCAACGCGATGGGTAATCTTGTTCCCTTAAGACAGGTGGCAAATTTTTCTTATAAAAAGGGTATCCCGGCCATTCACCGGGATGACTGGAAGCGTTCAATTCGAGTCGAATGTGAAATAGATGAAAAAGCAAAGGATGTAACTTCAGTCTGGGTCAATGCGCGGCTTCAGGAAAAATTTCCTGATATTGAAAAGAATAATCCCGAGGTCATTGTTGATTATGCCGGTGAATTTAAAGATACCAAGGAGAACATGGAGAAACTCTTTCGTTCCTTTGCCATTGCTGTTGTGGTTATCTACATTATCCTGGTGGGGCTTTTCCGGTCGCTTATTCATCCCTTTATTATTATCAGTATCATTCCCCTTACTTTTATCGGGGTGATCTGGGCATTTTATTTCCATAAAATGGTTTTCTCTTTTCTTGCTGTTATGGGGGTTGTAGGGCTTGCAGGGGTTATTGTTAACGACTCTATTGTTATGCTTGAATTTATGAAACGGGAACGGGCCCGTGGGCTGCCGGTACGTGAGGCGACCCTCAGCGCGGCGGCAAACCGTCTCAGGCCGGTTTTCTTAACGACTATCACTACCTTTTTCGGTCTGATGCCGACGGCTTACGGAATCGGCGGGTATGATCCTTTTCTTGTACCGATGGCGGTTTCAATGTCCTGGGGCCTTCTCTTTGGTACCGGGATTACTCTGATAACTACACCGTTGCTTTATAATATATTTTCAGACCTGCGGCGTCTGATTTTTAAAAGTGATAAGGATGCCGCAACCTTTGAAGAAAAGCAGCCCTTTTACGAACATGAAATGGAGACCCGTATCGAGGAACATGTCGAGCATCATGTTCGGAATATTCTGGAGAAGGAAGTTCATCAGTACATTGATTTTAGAGTCAGTGAAGAGAAACTGCGTCTCGAGAGTGAAAAGAAAAAAACAAAAGCCAAAGCTAAAAAGCCGGCGGCTAAAAAGAAAACTAAGAAATAACATAACAAAGGGATGCTCTCAAAGGGTATCCCTTTGTTTATCCATACTGTCATCCGAGACAGCCTTAAAATGACCATGAGGCTTCTCTCTTTTTGTTTTTTTTGTGGTATCTACAGGCTCTGTAGATACCTGAATCCCTCATAAAAAAAGATGCCTGAAAAGATCAGTAAGATTCCTGCAAGTACCCGCTGGGTGAGAATATAGTAATGGTCAAAGTTCTTTTTAAATCTTCCCACCATGAGGGCAATTATTACTTTTGATCCGATTATAAAGACATAGAAGCATAAAATAAAAATTCCCGCCCCGGTGTAGCTTTGCTGCGATGCCTTAAAGATAAGGGGAGAGCCGATGGTTATCCAGAAGAGCCATGGATGGGGGCTGAGCATGTTGACGAACAACCCCTTCTGGAGTCCCTTTGGTTTAATATCTTCCGACGCTCTTTCAATTTTTTCCGTCCTGAATCCCTGGTATGAAATTTTGAGAA
>CAZPEK010000457.1:0-2770 GCA_964585555.1 uncultured Leptospirales bacterium
ACCCCACACCTATTAAACTTCCGCCCTTGGGGCATCTATTGATGCAGCTGTTGGCCTTGGTCTTCACAGCAGCTTTGAAACTGCCATAAAGGATATGACCAGAGTACGGGACTGCTTTGAGCCGGTAAAAGAAAACAGGGACATTTACAAAGATCTCTATGAAAATGTTTACCTGAAGATGTATGACCGGTTGAAGCCTCTTTATGAGAATATCAGAGACATTACCGGATATCCGGAAAAAATAGACTAAGGATAAATAAATACTGCAGCGGCACTCCTGCTGCTGCAGCTTATTTTAATGTAAAAGAATGGCAGGCGGCAATGGCCAGGGCATCTGCCGCATCATCGGGTTTCGGAATATCCTTCAGACTAAAGAGTGTCTTTACCATAGCCTGCATCTGTCCCTTGTCCGCCTTGCCGTAGCCCGTCAAAGCCTGTTTTACCTGGCCTGGAGAATATTCACTATAGGTCAATCCCGCAAGCCTGAGGGTTAAAATAACCACACCAATAGCCCGTGAGACATCCATTGCTGTTGTAGTATTTTTTGAGAAAAAAAGTTTTTCAAGAGCTGCGGTTTCGGGTTGGAAATTTTTAATAATATATTCAACACCCCGGTATATATCAAGCAGGCGATCACCAATTGGCTTTTCCTTTTCTGTTTCAATGGTACCATATTGAAGAATGGACAGATCACTCTCAATCACTGCCCATCCAAGAATACCATACCCCGGGTCTATTCCGAGAATCCTCACTACTCCTCGCTGAGTTTCTCCATAATTTCTTCAGAAATATCATAATTTGAATATACACTCTGGGAGTCATCATGATCTTCAAGAAACTCAATCAGCCTGAGGCATTGTGATGCTTTTTTTTCATCAAGGGCAGTTGTTGTCTGGGGGACATATGATATTTCATTCATGGAAAGAGCCAGGTTTTTCCCCATAAGGAATTCAGATACATCATTAAAACCATCAGGACTGGTTGTTACTTCAATATTATCATCTTCAGTTTTAATATCTTCAATATCAAATTCAAGAAGCATTTCTATGACATCATCTTCATTTGTCTGTCCCGCTTCTATTACAATTACTCCCTTTCGGTCAAAAAGATAACTCACAGAACCAGTATCTCCAAGGTTCCCGTTGTTTTTATTAAATATGGTGCGGATTTCAGGAGTGGTTCTGTTTTTATTGTCAGTGAGACAGTCAACCATTATAGCAACGCCTCCAGGACCATACCCTTCGTAGCGAACTTCTTCATAGGTGACCCCCTCAAGGGTTCCCGCTCCCTTTTTAATAGCTCTTTCTATATTATCATTGGGCATGTTAGCACCCTTCGCTTTGTTTATCGCGGTCCTGAGACGAGGATTCGACTCCAGGTCTTCTCCTCCCATCTTTGCGGCAACGGTAATCTCTTTGATAATTTTGGTAAAAACAGCCCCACGCTTTGCATCAAGTGCACCTTTCTTGCGTTTTATAGTAGCCCATTTGGAATGACCTGACATTGTATTCTCCTCCCTTGTGCAGGTAGAATGTTCATCTTATAAGACAATCTACCTGTAAAATATTCAAAACCCCGGAAACAACTCCCGGGGCCGCCTCACCGGCTGGTTATTTAATATAAATTATTATGCCCTATACACAATAATTTATGCAACAATTTAATAACCCCGCTTAATTTTCAACTTTAATTTTATTATCTTTTCACGGGCGTCGTTAGTTCGGTAATTAAATTTGATTACAGCCCGGTAGTATTCAATGGCCTTTGCCAGGTTTTCAAGACGCTCATAGGCATATGCGGTATTCCATCGAACCCGGCCGCTGTTTAGTTTTTCATATTTTAAGCGCTGTACCTGGAGATCAATTTCAAGTTTTCCCTTTTCTCCCCGGTATAATTCATATTCCTCGAACTGGTCGTAGTTCTGTGTCCTCAGGAGATCACCCTTTATTTTATTTATTTTTTCAGACAGGGCCTTTACTTCCTTCTCCATTTCTTCTAATTTCTTCTTTACCTTATCCTGGTAACCGATTGTCGAAAGATACTGCTTTACTGCTTCGTTAAATTTTCTGTTATGAAGGGCCATATCACCGAGATATTCATGGGAACGGGAACGGCTCACAATATCTTTTTCAGAGAGAAACCTGAGGGCCTTCAGGAGAGATTCCCGGGCCAGGGTGTAATTACCGGTTCTCTTCATGGAAAGAACCCCCAGGGCAAAATGAATCGCTCCATTTTCCGGTTTTTTTTCCAGATACACGCGGTAGGAATCGACACTCTGAAGATATCTTCCGGTATCCTCGTAGAGACCCGCCAGAAGCAGCAGTATCTTCGGTTCTACCGATGACCCCTTTGAGGCACTATAGCGGGAAAGATGAAAAATTGCCTTTCGTTTTTTTACGGTTCGCGAAAGGGCAGTACCGAGTTCTCGGGAATAGTTGTAATTTTCCTGATTCAGAGCCCAGGCGGTTTCAAGGTAATGATGATATGCAGTAATTTTTGATTCCCTCAGAAAAGCCTGCGACATGAGATAGTAAATTTTGTCATCTTTATAGGGCTCAATTTTTTTAAAACGGAGAGACTGGACCAGATGCTGTACTGCCCGCCTGTTATCCTTCAGGTTCAGATAACACTCTCCCGCCTGTTTATGCAGCAGTGAAATTTCAGGGTTCTCCTGGATAAAAAAGCCCTTTGCCATACGCTCCCTGAAAAGCTTTTTCAAATCAACATTATATTCTTCCTTTACTTCTTTAGGATCCGCCCAGGGGTCATA
>CAZPEK010000458.1:0-2768 GCA_964585555.1 uncultured Leptospirales bacterium
GCTTATTGTAGTTGCTATTGCGAAAAAGCATTTCTCTATGGAATTAATTGAGAAATCGGGTTCATACTGTATTAATCTTCCTGATTACTCTCTTCTTGAACAGATAAAATACTGCGGCTCAGTATCAGGAAGAAATGTTGATAAATTTTTTGAAAGCGGATTAAGCTATGCGGATTGTGCTGATATTGATAATATCTATATCCCTGAATGCAGTGCGAGGATTGAATGTGGTATTCAAGAAATTGTTTCTCTTGGAGATCACAATCTTGCTGTTGGTCTGGTTAAATCTGCCTGGTGTAAGACGGGAATAATGACTGACAATAAAACAATTGATATTAAAAAGTGTAATCTTGTACAGCATCTTGGCGGGGACTCATTTGGAACTATTACTGAAGTTTAGATTTATTCTATAAGTAGATTTCTCATGGTGAAATCAATCTCGCGATACATCTTTTCATAGGATGTAAGGTATCCTATATAGGCAACGAATACAGTATATTTCCGTTTTTTAAGGGCTGCAATAATTACTTTGTTTTTTTTTGCATCACGATCAATCATTTCCAGTTCAAAGCGGTATCCCTGGGGAGCAAGCTTGACCCGTACTGTTGTATATATTCTATTTTTTAAAAATCTTTTCAGCCATTGACGCCCTTCTTCAAGAGGTGAATGATGCGATTTGGCTGCCATAACCTGTAGTACAGCTTCCTGCTGTTTTTTTTGGATGTGAACCCAGGATATAAAGTTTCCATGATTTTTTCTTCCTTTAAAATAAGGAGGAATCAATATGGTGAGATTAAGTTGTGGAATTTCTTCAGAATGCCATCCTTTTTGATTTTTGGTGAGGTTAGTATGTTCTTTTGAATCTAAAGCCGGTTTGAGGCCGTGAAGTGAAAGAAGTTTCCATTTTTTATCCTTTCGGCTTTTTTGGAAAACAAGTGAAACCGAGGGATTGTTCTCACGAGCTTTTCTGTTTAAGACAGCCGAAACAATAATGGAATTATTATCAAAGATGCGAAGATGTTTTAAGCCGGCGTTTCGAGCCTTCCTGTCTTTGACGCAATCATCAAAGGAATAGACATTAAGTTTTGTGTAATTGACAGGCCCTTTCTCCCGGGCTGAAGAAAGAAGATAAGTAAATCTGGGTATAGACATCCAGAAACGACCACTATAGCTTATTTCCGTTGCAGGAAGCATAAGCCTTATTTTTTGAAATTCTTTTTTGTTAAAGGCATCAAAAAATTGTATAGAAAGTCCCTCCACATCTCTGAGATCTTTTTTTGAAACCGAACTCCACTGGTACGGTTTGAAATGACCGTAACCGATTGTAGAAATACTAATGATTATTAAAAAAGTGTAAAGATATTTCATGATTGAGCGCCTGAAATATTTGTAAGTTTGTTGTGAAGAATGTTTAAATTTCCCATTTTCCTGTTTCAGCATTAGAAATAATGACTGCTCCTGTTTCGATTGAAAGACTAACGGTTCGGCTGATATTTCCGCCAGTGTCTTCGCTAAATATATTAAATCCATGCTGCGCCAGTAATTGTTTTGCTGTCGTGATATTCTTTTGTCCAATGTTAAAAAAAATATCGTCATTTAATACAGAAGCCCCTCCAATTAATTTCACTATGCAATTTGAAGGTTGAAAGGAAGGATGGATCATTTTCATTTTTTTAATTAAAGCAGGAATTGCTGTGTTGACAAAATAACCGGGCTTGGCGAGACTTTTTGCTTCATTCACTTTTGAGTCAGAAAGGGCGATGTGAACCATAGCGCCGATTTGACTCTGCTGATCATAAATTGTAACGGCAATACATGAGCCAAGAGCAAAGGTTTTTAGAACCATAGTGGCGTCTTTGCATACAAAAAAATCTCCTATGCCAATGATTATATCACGCACTTTTGCGCTCCGAATTATTGAATTGGTGTTTTTCCATTTTCAGATAACCTTAGAGTCGCTTCTCAGTCAGTTTAAGAATACTGCTGATGAGATCGAGAGCATCTTCGCTATCTGTATGTTCCTTTAGCTTTTCTGCCAGCGGTATAATGTCTGCAAGTGATTCTCTCTGGGTAAGTATTATTTTTTCCCAGTTTGACTGTGTTTCGAAAAAATGGTCAATTTTATTGTGAAGGGATTTCAGGGAGCGATGCATTTCTTTATCATCAATAACTTTTTGATTTTCCATTAACTTCAATATTTCATTATGCATTTCTTTATATATTGAAATCGTATTGTCTGGATTTATAAATCTTTTGTAGCTAAGCAGGCGATTAATACTGTCAAGAAGCTCCTGCTGAGTAAAAGGTTTAATGAGATAATCAAATGCTCCGAGTTTCATGGCCTTAATTGCAGTTTCGATGGAAGCATATCCCGTCATCATAATAACTTCAGTTGTCGTATAATTGTCCTGAATATGCTTGAGGAGCTCCATTCCCCCTTCATCAGAAGGGCCATAGAGACCTGGCATGTTTTTATCTGTTATAACAATATCAAAAAAATTATTTTCTATCAGAGAGAGAGCTTCAGGTGCTCCTTCGGCAAGTTTTATGGAATATTTTGTTTTATTGAGAAATTTTCCAACCTGTTTAAGAGAAAGGTCAGAGTCATCTACAACGAGAATGTTTGCCATCATTATACACCTTCCTAAAAAGGAATTACCAATTGTTTGCACCTTATCTTATTTAAGTTTTTTTTCAAGTAAAATACAGAAAGTCGCGTTTTGATGTCAGGAAAAAGGTAAATCTTGAAATCTAATAGATACAAAGTG
>CAZPEK010000459.1:0-2728 GCA_964585555.1 uncultured Leptospirales bacterium
CGGCTTCACGGTCATCAAGTAGTTCTCCTACACAGAGCATTGGTTCAATATCATGGGCAAATGCGGCCTGAACCTTCTTATTGATATCTTCATCCGTTTCACCAAAAACATGACGGCGCTCTGAATGACCAATAAGTATATACCGGCAGCCCGCGTCTTTTACCATAAGAGGGGAAACCTCACCGGTAAAAGCGCCTTCATCTTCAAAATACATGTTCTGCATTCCCACATCAACAGAAGATCCGCTGCAGATACCGCAAAGATCCCGAACCCATGGACTGGGAGGGAAAATTACAACCTCACGGCTGCCTGCATCGCCGAGGCCCTTGATCAAGTCTTCGGCCACAGACTTTGCTTCGCCGAAGGTTTTATACATTTTCCAGTTGCCTGCAAAAATTTCTCTTCTTCCCATAATAATTACCTGTTTTAGTAACCGCGAAAAGGGTTTCGCGCCTTCATAATGTATTCATAAAACACCTGCGGCCGAAATAAAATCCGGCCGCCGATGCATTCAAAGTCTCAAGCAGATAATACCTCAGATTATTTGGTAATAAACTGAACAAGATCAGCACAACGTACTGAATAGCCCCATTCGTTATCATACCAGCTGAGAATCTTCACCATGCGGCCTCCCATCACCTTGGTTGAGAGGGCGTCAACAATTGATGAATGATTGTTGCCGGTAAAGTCAACAGATACCAGCTCTTCTTCACAGAATTGGAGAATTCCCTTCATGGGGCCGTTTGCAGCTTTTTTAAGAGCGGCACTTACATCTGCTTCTGTAACATCTTTCTTGACCATACAGACTAAATCGACTATAGATACATCGGGAGTCGGTACACGCATTGCGCCGCCGTCAAGTTTTCCCTTAAGTTCAGGAATGACCAGGGCAACAGCCTTTGCTGCACCAGTGGTTGTAGGAATCATCGAAAGAGCAGCAGCTCTTGCCCTTCTCAAGTCAGAGTGAGGAAGATCAAGAATTCGCTGGTCATTGGTATATGAGTGAATAGTAGTCATTGTTCCATATTCGATACCAAACTCGTCGTTGAGAACCTTGGCAACAGGAGCAAGACAGTTGGTGGTACAGGAAGCATTAGAGATGATGTGATGCTCATCTTTTACATATTTGTCTTCATTAACACCGAGAACGATTGTGATATCTTCATTTTTAGCCGGTGCTGAAATAATAACTTTCTTTGCGCCTGCTTCTATATGATAGCTTGCTGTTTCCTTGCTTCTGAAAATACCGGTTGCTTCCAGAACAACCTCAACACCTTCTGATTTCCAGGGAAGCTGCCGGGGATCTTTCTGTGAGTGCACTTGAATCTTTTTTCCATTTACTACGATGGCTTCGCCGTCTACAGCAACATCTCCTTGAAAAATACCGAAAACTGAATCATACTTGAAGAGATGAGCGAGAGTTTTTGCGTCTGTCAGGTCATTGATACTGACAACATCGATATCGCTGTACTTACTGTCTGTCATTATAGCCCTGAGTACGTTTCTTCCGATTCTTCCGAATCCATTAATTGCGATTTTTACAGCCATGTTTTCCTCCATCATTTGATTAATTAGGTTTATTTAATATGCAGTATGTTTCTTTAATTACATATTTAAGACATGCACGACTTCCTTTCATAAAATCAAAAGAAGCAGCGTTAGTTTTACCCTTCCACATTATGTATAAACTATATCATACTGGTATGCTTTCTAAGAATATGCTAAAGGGAATCGAAGTTTTGTTAATCCACTCGTAATGCTGAAAAATACAACCCTTCGGCAGGTAGCAAGATTCACAAATAGCTATGTATTTGTCAAGCACTTCAAGTATAAATAATACTTACGCCCCGTTCAAGATATTTTTCTTTTCTTTGCCCCCGAGAGACGCAGATCCCCGAAGATGCTTATCAAGAAACCCTTCCACTTCACGGTCAAAAAGTTCGGAATATTCAAAAAAAGGAACATGCCCCCCCGCCTCCAGAAGAATAAACTCCCCTCCCGGAATGGCTGCAGCCATCTCTCTGGTCATTTCCGCCGGCACAAGGCGGTCATCCCTGTTTGCCACCGCCAGCACGGGAACCGAAACACCGGCAAGACACCCCGAGAAATCTGTCTCCCTGCAAAGGGCAAGATTTGCCTTGAAAAAATCCCGGTCAAAAAGATGAAGATTCCTGGTTGCCATGGAAACCATGAGGTCCCTTTTTTTACTGAAGATGGCCCCGACCAGTAGAGGATAAAATTCAGCGGGATCATCATCGAGATGCTTATCAAGAAATGGCAAAACCGGCAGATGCGCGCCCGTAGAGATAAGAACCATGGCCTCAACCATTGAAGGATACCTGAAGTAAAACTCCAGGACAACAGCACCGCCGAGGCTGTGTCCCGCAAGGGTCGCCTTTTCGATGCCTTCAGTCTTGAGAACCAGGAGAAGGGCTTCCACCAGTATTTCCATTGAGACAGTCCCGGCACCAGGGGAATTGCCATGACCCGGAAGATCAAGGGCAAGGACGGTCATGCGGGCAGCAAAATAATTAATCTGTTTCTGAAAAAAACGGGAATCAGCTCCGAGGCCGTGAACAAAGACAACTGTATGGGCACCGGGGGTACTTTTCATCCGGTAGGCAATTGAAAGACTACCAGTTTCCCGTTGGTCAGCGCCAACGTAGACGTCTTGGCAACCGCGCCGGGTATGTTGGCCACGCAATAGTGCACCACGCCGTCGACCACA
>CAZPEK010000460.1:0-2728 GCA_964585555.1 uncultured Leptospirales bacterium
ATGCCATTGTTGAATCAGAAAAAATGGCCGCTGTAGGTAGAATTGCCGCACATATTGCCCATGAGATTCGTAATCCCCTTGTTACCATGGGTGGTTATGCCCGAAGAATCGTTCAGCAGTCGAAAACATTGTCAAAAGAATCGGGAAAAACCGTGGCAAATATATCAAAAGCAGGGTCAATCATCATGAAAGAATCAGAAAGGCTTGAAAAAATTCTTTCAAATGTCATGGATTTCACCCGGCCAAGTAAATATATTAAAGAATTCAGCAGCTTAAATGATGTTATCAATGATACTGTAGACCTTTTGAAAAATTTATTTCTCGAAAAAAAGATAGAGGTCCAATTTGATGCTCATGGTGATTTGCCCCTGGTGAAATCAGATTTTAACCAGATAAAGCAGGTCGTCCTTAATTTGATTCAGAATTCAATTGATGCGACCCCAACGGGAGGCCTGATTCATATTACTACCATGGCAGAAGAAAAGCGGGTTGTCATGTTGATTGAAGATTCGGGAACTGGCATTGATGAAGAAGACCCCAACGTGGTTTTTGAGCCTTTTTTTACCACCAAGGTCACCGGTGTTGGGCTTGGTCTTGCAAATGTAAAAAAAATTATTAAAGATCATAATGGAACCATCGAGGTTGCAAACCGTAAAGCCGGGGGGGCTGCCTTTACGGTGATTTTCCCTGTTCCCTGACAGGAAAAAATTTTAAGGGTGTATGGGAAAAAATGTTGAGAATATTTGTTTTTATGAAATACTTTTATGTGAGGAGAATGATATGGCAGATAAAATATTAATTGTTGAAGATGAGCAGCATCAGCGGGAACTCTACGCCATGGAACTTGAAGATGAAGGCTATGATGTCGATCAGGCCTCAAATGGTAAAGAAGGTGTTGATAAGGTAAAAAATAATAAATATGACCTGGTTGTAATGGACATCCGCATGCCTGAAATGGATGGAATCGAGGCACTGGGGAAAATATTGTCCCGGGATAAAAAAATACCTATTATCATTTATACCGCCTATTCTAATTATAAAAGTAATTTTATGACCTGGACGGCGGATGCCTACGTTACCAAATCCTCAAACCTTGATGAGCTGAAGGGGAAAATAAAAGAGATCCTGACAAGCCGCGCCTCTTGATAAAGGTTTATTGTGACAGGGCCCGCTACGGGGCACCTGTTGCGCCCTGACTTCCTTTTTTTAATTTTTTAAATCGTTTTCGACATCAAACAGGCCCTCAAGGGGCCCGATTTTTTATGGGGTCTTTGTAAGCCGGGAGTGGTGCCTTGAAGAAAAGGCAGTCTTATGATGGAATGTAGCGGCACCGTGATGTTGCCGACTCCCACACTGTTACACCGGCAATCTGGAGGTGCGGGGCTTCATTGTTCAGGAGGATTTCTATTTCAAGGGCAATAAACCGGGCAATGTTCTCGGAGCTGGGGTTTTCCCGGTTAAAGGGTTTGACCTCGTTGATGTTTTTGTGATCGAGGCGGTCGAGAATTTCTTTTAATATTCTTTTTAAATCATGAAAGTCAATGAGCAGTCCGATGTCATTGAGCTCTGTGCCTTCTACCGTCAGCTCAACACGCCAGTTGTGACCGTGCAGATTCTCGCATTTCCCCTGGTAGCCCCTGAGCTGGTGGGCTGAAGCAAAACTTCCTTCTATGGTTAATTCGTACATGGTTCTCTCCTGTGTTTAAATAAAACTTGAAAGGGATTTTGCCACCTTTTCAATTTCCTTTTTGGTTAATGTCGGGTAGAGGGGAATCGAATAGAGTTTCTTGGAGAGCCTGTCACTGTTCGGATAATCGAGACCCCGAAGACCGAGAATGCTGTGAAGCGGATACTCAAGGGCTTTGGCCAGTTCTATGCCGTTTTTTTTCCAAAACTTCGATGCCTTTTCTGTTGGAGAATCAAAAATAACCGGGTAGCTTTGGTAGGCAAAGCTGTCATCATAGATAAAAAGTGATTTGTGGCTGGTAATTCTGAGAGCATCGGCGTAAATTTTTGCTATGTTTCTTCTGCGTTTCAAAAAGGATTTCAGTTTCATGATCTGGGAGATTCCCATGGCGCCCTGGAAATCAGTCATCATATAGTCATAATTGAGCTGCCCTTCTTTGCCGCCCCTGAGATCCCGCATGGTGGAAAAATATCGGGAGTTTCCCGTCAGAACCATGCCGCCGCTTCCCGTGGTCAGTATCATGTCTGGAGCGAAGGCCACAATGCAGAAGGCTGCGCCGTGGCCCACCGGTTCATCGTCGATTTCTGTTCCTATTGCCTGGGAGATGTCTTCAATAAGCGGGATTGGCAGCTCATAGAGCTCCCGGGTATTTGCATGGTAGCCGAAGAGATGGGAAATTGCCACAGCTTTTGTTTTTTCTGTAATCTTTGCCTTGATTTCATCAATGGCGGGAAATGGGCTGTTTTCATCACAGTCAACAAGCACCGGTATCGCTCCTGTCAGCTTCAGGGCATTCAGTGCGGCCTGAGGGAAAAATGAAGGAAGAATAACTTCGCTCTCCTCATCAAGCTCAAGAGCGGAAAAGACCAGGTGCCATGCGGCGGTTACTGAATTGGTTGCCAGGACGTATTTTAATCCCACCAGGTCGGAGACCGCTGATTCGAAGGTCTTTACGGTTGATCCCGTAACAAGTTCGTCATTAATGATCAAGGCGTCGGAGGTCTATCAAAGCCTTGTGCACCATGCCTGGGAGAACGGTGA
>CAZPEK010000461.1:0-2719 GCA_964585555.1 uncultured Leptospirales bacterium
TATAAAAAAATCTACAAAGAGATAAAAAAATATTGACCGCCATATGGCGTTATCGAAGGGGGTTTTTAAGCTTATAAACCCCCTTCGGGGGTGGCGAAACGGTAGCACCGGTACAGTTTCAGGCTGCTTGAGCCGGGGGCTCGTTAAGTTGATGTATACTTGTGTATTCCTAAAACCTTGTGTCCTCTTTTGAGACAGCCTCTTCAAAAAACTTCTTGATTATTCTGTTTTTCGGGAGTTTTATCTATATGATAAACTGTCAATCCCGGGAGAAGACCACTCATGAAGAAAGCATTATATATTCTGGTACTTGTCATGCTGACAGCACCACTGGCTGCGGCGGGCGATGCTGAACTCGAGGGTGACCGTCCTTATTTTACTGAAAGCGCCAACGTGATTCCCTTCGGAAGTATTCAGCTCGAGGGTGGATATACTTTTTTCGGGGCAGATGGGCTGGACGAACATGCCTTTGGCGAACTGCTTCTTCGTGTCGGAGTCTATGACCGCCTTGAGCTGCGCGTCGGAGCCGGTTCTTTGAACTGGACCGATGACGGAATCGAAGAGGTCTTTGGTAAAGATGATCCTTCCATGGGGGCTAAAATACAGATCCTTTACGGCTCTGAGCAGTTTTCTATTCTCAGGCCCGATATGTCGCTTGTCATTGGAACGAGTATACCCGTAGGCACCAATGATTTTACTGGAGAGAAATGGCAGCCCGAGGCAAAGCTCTGTGCTGCCTGGGGGCTGACTGACTGGTTTGGTGTCGGCACAAATCTGAATTATACCTATGCATATGATACGGGAAAAGGCGAATGGTTCAGCCAGTTCAGCGGGAGCCTGGCTCTCGGTTTCAGCATTACCGAAGAGCTGGGGGCTTATGGTGAGTATATCCTCTATGCCCCTGAATTTTCAGGCAGTGGTTTCGCCAACTATTTAAGCGCCGGCCTCACCTGGATGGTGACAAAGACGGTACAGGTTGACGGTCGATTCGGCATCAGGGTTCATGGAGACTATGATTATTTTGCCGGCATCGGTTTTGTGTTTCTCTGGCCCTCGGTGTGGTAAAACGCTGAATTTTTACTGCAGAAAAGGTATTTTTTAATTTTGCGGCCTGTAACTTCCTTTATTGCTTTTTTCCTTAACTATTACTATTTTGAGTATAAGGAGAAAACAATGTGGAAAGTTCCCGATAAATATCATACACGATGCACCAGCAGAGACACTGATCGAGTTATCGAAGAATCAGTCTATGAGGCAATAAACGCCCAGGAAGCTGCGGCGCGGGGGTATCTCAACTGTGTACTTCACAACAACAATGACCGCAATGTTTCTGTTGAAGTGAAGCGTATTCACTAGGAAAGAGTCTGTTCCAAATGCCCCCCCGGCCGATGGATACTTAATCTGTTCGAATATTTTCTGTCGGCCACCCCCCCGAAGGGGTTGTTAAGCTTATAAATCCTCTTCGGTGCAATGTCATAAACCTCTTTGATGCAACGGGCTTTTTCTCCTGCATTTTTCTTATTCAATAATATACCCGTAAAGAGGCGCGGAGTATAACTTATACTTTAAGTACATGTTAATCCTGGAGGGTGTACTCCAGTCAATAATATTATTTTTAATATACCGCATGCGGTATTCGTTTATCTTATGTGTACATCCATTCCAAACATAAGACAGACCCCTGTTATCACCCGGGGCTCGAGCGCTGGAGTCAATATAAAACCCTCTGGATACGCCACTGGTCGGGATTCCTGAAAATATACAACCAGCGTTTCTACAGTCGTCTTGGGCCTCTCACAGAAGAAAAGAAGGAAGAAGTTGAAAAGCTGATCAAGTGCGGTAAGTTTCAGTACGGCTTTCAACGCCACACCTGCCTTTTTTGCGGTACAGTCCTGGTGGTGCCCTTTACATGTAAATCAAGACTATGCCTTTCGTGTCACAGGAAAAGACTATTTGGCTGGTCTTTAAATCTTTCAAGTATCCTTAATACGAATTTGAACCATTTTCACGTAACTCTTACTGTACCTGGAGATGTCAGTAGACTCCTTTTTAAACGGTGCTATGACACAGATTTGATGATTCGTGAAGCCTTACAGAGAGTTGTTGATGAATTCAACAACTCTCAAAGGTAAGGAATATAAACCCGGTATAATTGCAACTATTCATACCTGCGGAAACAGTCTCAATTACAATCCCCATGTTCATCTGATTGGCACATCAGAACTTATAAACATTGAAACCGGTGAGATCATCGACAATATTTTTTTACCTTACAAGAAAGCCCGGTTTCTCTGGATGAATTATTTTCTAAAACATCTTCTTAAAAATAATATCATTACCAGTGATGAACAGAAATTCCTGGTTAAAAATTACACTAACGGTTTTCATGTATACTTCAAGCCTGTCAAGGGTACTGACAACGAAATCCTTTTCAGGGCAACAGAATACATAGCCTGCGGCTTTATGCATAACAGCCAGATAGTTCATGTTGACCATGGCCGTAAAAAAGTTACTTTCAAATACAAAAGCTGGGTGAACCGCAAGACCGGAGAGAAAAAGTACTCAACAAAAACCATGGATATTTATGAATTCATCGCACGCATGCTGTATTTTCTTCCTGACAAGCACAGAAAAACAATTCGTTACTACGGCATCTATGCCAGTGGAATCAAAGATAAGCTTGAGCTGATTGAAAAGAAAACCTGGCAGTATGCCATAG
>CAZPEK010000462.1:0-2708 GCA_964585555.1 uncultured Leptospirales bacterium
CCGATACGTCCCGAAGCAAAATTAAATTTCGTGCCTTCAAAATCTCCATCGAAACGGTAAACCTCTGCCAGCCGCGACCAGCCGCTCATTTTAGAAATAACAAAAAAAACCAGAACCGGTACTACAACAAAAAAAACAGCGAAGGGAAGAATCTGGAAAATATCTTTCAGCATGGTTCACTCCTTTCTGAGTGTAATTATCTTTAAAGGGTGTGTGCAGGGGCCCCGCACACCCCCTTTAAAGATAATTCATTGAGTCAATACTGCATTGATCACCATAACAATAGACGCTATTAAAGTGGTTACCGCAAAGAGTTTTTTTAAAAAAGCCGGTTTTGTTTTAAGGGCAAAGGAACCACCGAGCAACCCGCCAAGAGCTGCCGCAACAGCAAGGGGCACCGCGGTTTCGGGAACAAAATGCCCGGTAATCATGTGACCTGAAAAACCCATCAGGGCTGTCCCGGCTACCATGGTTGTGGACGTGCCGACAGCAATATTCATCGGTACCCCGCAGGCCAGCACCATCAATGGAACTAAAAATGAACCCCCTGAAACACCAACCATACCCGCCCCGAAACCAGTTGCAATAATTACGGGAACTGCCATCTTAAGATGTATATAATATTCATAATCTCCGGATTTAATGATCCAGTATCCTGTTTTTTTAATGCTGTCGGTTTTTTTTTCTTCAACAGGCCGGAGCATTAAGATTGCTGCAACCAAAAGAAAAAATGAAAAAACAAACTTCAATGTTTTTCCCCCAAAATACTGGGAAAAAAATCCACCAAAAAAAGCTGACAATGCGGTTATGCCGCCGATAAATAATACCAGTTTCCATTCGACAGTTTTATTTTTTCCAAAAACCAGGGTCGCGGACAGTGATGAGACAAAAAGAATAAATTGACCGGCTGAAGCAGATTCATGCATGGATATGCCTGAGAGAACAAGGGCGAGAACATAAAAATTTCCCCCGCCCCTCCCGGTCATTGTCATTAACAATGCGATGCAAAAAATAATCAATAACATCACTGTCAAATTCATTGATTGTTACCACTCTTCAAGAGATGCTTAAGCAACTTTCCCGGTTTAAATTCATCAGTCAGTTCAGCATAGCCGCCTTCGATTACTCTCACATTATCAAAACCGAGTGCTCTCAAGTATACATAAACCATGGTTGACCGTACACCGGAGGAACAAAAAACACCAATAGTTTTATCATCAGGTATTTCTGATATCCTGTCGGGGATCTGGTCAATGGGAATATGCAGAACCGGCATATGATGCACCAGGCTAAAGGCAATAGTGTTAAATTCTTCTTTTGATCTTACGTCAAGAAAAAGAGAGTTTTCTTCTGTCAAATGCATGGAAGGGCTTATTTTATGCTTCCCGCTACCGAAGAATTCAAAGGTCATAGATTTCATTACTTCATTTATTTTATCCATTTTTACGCTCCACGGTTTATAAAACTTACCAGCACCATCATAATAAACGAGTACCGATTTTATCAAGGCATTAAAATGACAGCATGACTGTTCCCCAAAAAATCTCTTGCTTTATATTTAAGTATAATAACATATAATCATTTGTTGAAAAAAGGCGTTTTAAAAGATTTATTATTCAATCCAGATAATATTAAAGGGCTCAGAGGGCACAATGAAAACTTCCCTGTATTCCAAAATCCTGATATTCATCCTTGTTTTTATTTGTAATGCATGTTCATCCTTCCGCACAGGCACAATTACCATACCTGAGAAAAGCGAATACAAAAGTCCCAAAAGGATACATGTCAATGCGGAGATATGGGGAATTTACATGTTCAGTACGGTTCCGATCTGGTCCGGGTCTCAGATTAAGACTGGAAAAACCAGAATGTTTAATACTACTGCCCGGATTGAAGATGTCATGAAAATCATTTGCCGAGAGGCGAAGAAAACAGGAGCAAAAACCATTACCGATGTAACTTCCAGATATACAAGCGAATGGATTCCCTACAGCCTGATGTTCTGGTACCGGGAAGTGCAGATTTCAGCTACTTTCGAGCTGTAAGTTCCATAAAGAAAGCATTTAAAAAATGACCGGGCTGACAGAACGGTAAAAGTTAAAATATTGACAAACAACACCGTTCATGCAAAACTCTCACCTGGTTTAATACCGGGACAAAAATCAGTACCTGGTGCTCATTGAGCTTTTTATTACTACTGGATATTAAAAATTTAACAATCAGGAATCCTACATGAAACCAACACTAAAACCAAAAAATCCTAATTTTTCTTCCGGCCCCTGCTCAAAAAGACCCGGGTATACAGTTTCAGCCCTGGCGGATACTCCATTTGGAAGATCTCATCGAAGCGCACTTGGAAAAGCCAAACTTGAAGAATCGATTGAAAAAACCAAAAAATTACTCGGTATACCAGATGATTACAAAGTCGGCATTGTACCAGCCTCAGATACCGGTGCTTTTGAAATGGCGATGTGGTCAATGCTTGGTCAAAGAGGTGTTGATGTTCTCTACTGGGAATCCTTTGGAAAAGGATGGGCTGGAGATATTCAAAAACAATTAAAACTATCAGATGTAACCATCCGTGAAGCTGACTATGGTCTGCTCCCCGATTTAAGCCAGGTAAACTTTGAAAATGATGTAGTCTTCACCTGGAATGGAACCACAAGCGGTGTAAAGGTTCCACATGGTGACTGGATTGCTGATGACAG
>CAZPEK010000463.1:0-2677 GCA_964585555.1 uncultured Leptospirales bacterium
TTTAATAACAATAAGATTTCCATATCCATGAGTGTTATATTCGGATCTAACGACAATGCCGTCTGATGCTGCCTTCACGGGAGTTCCCCGGGGAGCCCTGATGTCAATTCCCCGGTGAAAGGAAGTTCTTCTTTTTGTGACAGGATGTATACGATATCCAAATTTACTGGATAATCGTCCAGCTGTGGGAACCATAAACCGTGAGCTGCTTTTCAGTTCTTTATTTTTATTCTCTTTATTAAGTTTGTTAAAGTTTATTGCCTCCAGGGGTTGTTTTTTTTGAAGAAAGGCACCGAACATCCATCCTTCCTCATTATTTTCTCTTCTTATGAGGTACCAGGGAGAAGTGAGTCCCCTGATTGTATCATTTTCATATGACATATTGATCACTTCAATTCTTTCTTTAAATTGAACGTATCCTACTATCGTGCTGCTGGTGGTTCCCTCTGCCCGCAATCGAACCCTGGATGTATTTACATAGGCAAATTCCCGGGGCGGTACTGCTCTCTCTGTATGAAAATGATCAGTATCTTTAATGTCAGTAGCATCATTGAGGTCAAGGGGATCAATGATTTTTGTTTTATTGCCGTGAGAGAGTCGGCTGTTTATATCGGCCATAAAGCCTCTCATTTTTTTTAGAATTGCCTCTTTACGGGCCAGGTCTTCCTTTCTTTGCCTGTCAACCATACTGTTCTGGTTTTTTTTCTGTCGATCAAAAATATTTTCTCCATAAATCCCCGGCATAATAGTAAGGATAAGTATTGACAAAATAATTACTTTACGTTTCATGTATAACTCCTGACTGGATTGCTTGCTACTATGATAGCCATTGAATATTATCATGACAAGATCAAAAACTGAAAAATTGATTATAATTTTGTTTATTCTTCTCTTGCTCCCTGCCGCATCAAGGGCAAAGGGTAAGACGGCTCAAGGTTTTTCAGTTCAAATCAGTGGAGGAATTGTCCCAATATATCATTTCAGCATCAAACCCGAAGGGATGAGTTCCAGAGAGTACTTTTATACCGGTTTAAATCTTCAGGGCTTATTGAGCTACCGAACGGGACGAATGACGGCCCGTTTCGGGCTTGCATGGGATCTTCTTTTTCGAGTTAAAGATGAAGATTTCAGTGATATCAATATGCTTTCCCCTTCATTATTAGTAGATTTTACTTTTAAGAAATATTTTTTTGGCGGTGTAGGCCTGTCAGGTGTCATCATCCCGGGGACAATAAAGCTCGATTCAAATTCATATAAAACAGAGTTTGACCTCTGGTATTCCCTCCTGGGAGGCTTCCGGTTTCCCGTTTCAAATAATTTTACTTTTATCTTTGAGCTGAATTACAGCATGAATGTCACTCATCGCCAGTGGAGTTCCGGGAAAGATAACACTCATACCAGTTTCCCGGCGGAAACAAAGTTTTCCCATATGCTTAGAGTCTCCAGCGGCGTTTCATTTCCGGTTAACTGGTAGGGAAGGACAATGCAAATCGCTGCGCCCCAGGACCTGGGAGCTGTATTTTTTGACCACGTAATGCCAGGAGGCCCGGGTCTTCCCCAGGATATAATCATCAGGGGTGAGACGCGCCCCGTAACGGGTCAGATACTTTTCAATCAGGGCCGTGAGACGGGCGTTCAAAGGAACAATGCGCTGCTTATCCCCCTTCCCGGTGATCTTCATATATCCACGGGCAAGGTTGATATTTTCTATCTTCAGCTTACACATCTCCGAGACCCGGAGGCCCCCATATGCCATGAGCGCAAGGCCGAGGCGATGGCGGTCTTTATGCACACCGGCAAGAAGACGTTCCATCTCTTTGGCAGAAAGATACACGGGAAGCTTTTTCCGCGGCTGATTCATAACATTTATACCTGCTTTTTAATCAGTTTAGAAGAAGTTTTACGGGCAATTTGTGGCGCTAAACAAGAAGAAAGTAACGGGTAATTAAGGTAATCAAGGGTATATCCCGGCGGATTTTTGACAAAAGGCGTCTTTTGTTAAAAAGATTTTTTGACAAAACGGGGAAAAAAGCAATAAAAAAAAGCTTAAAACTTTCCTAAAATTTCAGAGACTTCCATCTGCATTTTTAACAATTTTTTATGCACCTCAAGCAAAGATGCTTGATCTATCTGATCAACACCCTTAATGTATGACAATAGTTCCTTCGATTGGGCCTGCAGTACCAGGGGCTTCATACTACCTCCTTTCCTTCTTGTTACTTCGATTTCACTCAGCATAAATAATATCCCGCCACAGGAGTTTCCCATGACAGTACGTATATTTAAAATCTCATTAATGGTAATTGCAATTAATTTTTTAGTTTTTTCTGTAATATCAGCCAAAACAATAACAGAACAGAAAGACCAGGAGCTGCAGCACCTCTACCGAACCATCGCAGAGGCGCAGAGAACGATGCGCGAGGCCCCGGCAACCAGGGCCATGGACTTCTTAAAACTTCTACCGTCAATATCCATTGCACAGCGGGGACCTTATGACCAGGCGTATAATTCAGAGGTGTATATCAGCGCTTCATTTAATACCGGGCAGATTCATGGGATTGTCAAGGAACGACAACAACGTAAAGTGGCCCAGAGAAGGGCCTTGAAGAGGGTGAGCTCCATCAGGTATATTATTGAGAAACTGATCAACAAAAAGTACCTGCTGAAATACCAGGTC
>CAZPEK010000464.1:0-2657 GCA_964585555.1 uncultured Leptospirales bacterium
CGCATATTTTGGAGTAACATTTTTGCTTTTTTTAGGAGCCTGTTGCGCAGCCTGCTTTACAGGTTTTCGCTGAGTAATAGTTTCATCAATAAATTCTTTATTAATAAAGACATCTTTTCCGCCAATCATCTCTTCGATTGCAGTAATAGCCTCGAATTCAAGTTTCTTGTTTTCTTCTTTCAAAAATTTAGCGTAAATCACAATCAACTGCTCCCTGACCAGTTCACGTGCCCGGTCCCAGTGATCAGAATTTTTAGGATTTATCATTATCACTTTTCCACTCGCGTTGAAATAGGTAATAACAATATCAAGAGCTGTCCACTTAGCTGTTTCTTCTGCTATTTTTTCAAACTCTGTAATTGTGACAGGGATATTGCATGAACGGTAGCTATATCCGAATTTATCTCTAATTACAGCGCCGACAATTGGCAAAATCTGATCAGTATGAATATCTTCACTGTCTATTTCACTATTGATAACATCTGCCAGGTTCATATTTGATTCGATGTCACCCACTACATCATTTACTTTAAAGAAATGACGAAGGGCTTTATTAAAATTATTTTTTGAGGCCAGAGAAAAATACGTAGTTTCCATTAAACTTCTCCTCAGATGAATAAAATGGTATTTGGATCTGATTTTAAAATGATCTTATTGAAGAATAAATATTAATGCAAGTCTTTTTGCCTTCAAAAGAGATATAATTATCATTCTTTGGGGGCAAAAAAAAGAGGATGCATAGCATCCTCTTTTTTAATTTATATGAGTTTTTCTAGAGTTCTTTCAATCCTGAAGATTTCTTTTTGCGGCCCCCTGCATTCGGTGAAAGGTCAACAGAGCCTTTGACTTCATTTTGCCCGCCACCTTCCTTGTAGGCTGCATCAAAAAGGTCTTCTCCAACTTCTTCTTCTCCAAAAGTCTGATCGATATCAGCTCTCATAGTGGATCGACGTCTGCTGTAAGTTGCAAAAGCAGCATCAGCAAATCCCTTAGAAACAGAGTAGAGGAATTCGTTCAATACGTTAGCCATACCTTTCAGCATGTACTGCTTACGCTTAATGGTTGTAATGTCAATATCAAGCACAAGACCGGGCTGAATATGATGAGGATTAACCAGATAGGTGAACTCGTTAAATCTCTTTTCAAGGAAGTTAATCCTTTCATCAATTATAACTCGTTCAACAGGATTCTGAAATCCATGCATTTTTTTCAGCATGTCTGAAAGATACACAAGTTTGCCCTTCAGATTCTGAATACGGTCTTCATAGGTTCTATTGTTCTTTTCAACAAAGCTGTCTTCATTGTACATTTCGCCAACTTCGTTCCAGAGAACAGCACCCTCTGCATCTTCCCGCATTTTCTTACCAGCTTTCCAGTCTTTGGTCATCAGACGGGCTGCCAGATCATCAAAATCCCTAAGAGATCTGAAACGCTTCTTTGACTCATAATAGGCATGGGAAACTTCCCAGAGTGCCTTGATTTCATCAGTAAAAGCCGCCATCTGCTTATCATATTCTTTTTTCAGACCACGAAGCTGGTTCTGATCATAGAATTGAACTTTCATTGCATATCGTTCATCAGGAAGAGCTGACCTGTCAATTTCTTCGTATTCACGAATATTACAGGTACGGGCATTCTTCATGTTATCACACACCTGGTAACCAAGCTTACTGGTATCAAGGATTGATGTGATAGAGTTGATACATGTGTTGTATCCACGGTTTCTGATGTTTTCTTCATCAATGATGAATTTAATATTTTCCCGAAGATTCAGGGGATCATATTCTTCTACATCGATTTCAGCTCGAAGTCCTTCGATTTTATCAAGGAACCTCTTAGCCATGATTGTATAACGCTTTGACTTTTCGTCGTCTTTTTCGTCATCAGTAAAACTATCAATTCTTTTAATCTTTTCGAACATTTTCTCAGCAGCAGAGAGTTCGTTCTTTCCCTGGTCAACCAGTTCATCGTTGAATGATTGAACCTGACGATCAATGAGATCCTGAATATGTTTCTGGATTGCATCTTTCATTAGAGACTCAACAGTTGTCTGATAGTGATACATGGGGCTGATAAGCTCACTGTCGAGAATGTTAATAGAAAGCTTCACATCATAGACATACTTAGGCCGCATTTCATTATCTTTAAAGATACACTTAAGAATTGCGTATGCATTTTCACCACGAACAAAGGCACCAACATCAGTTTTCTGACGAAGTATTGCGTTTGTTTCGACTTCAAGATCATTTACACCACGCTGAATATGTCCCTGAAGGTGACCATACATATTTACAATGGATTTTTCGATTTCACCGGTGTGAAATTTGTCTGCTCCCCCAATTTTATCAAGGATTTCAACAATTTCTTTCGGTGTATAACGAGCAAGCCCTTTTGCTTCTTCTTTGTCAGTAAAGTCTCGGACTTTTTTGACAAACTCGTCTTCCATTGTTACCGTATAACGGTTAAACATGTTAACGTAGGTCTGGTTAATATAATTGTAAAGCTTCTCCTTGAGACCACCCATTACATCAAGATTCTCAAGAACTTCTTCGGGCAGCTTAGTCAGCACCGAGTTGAGCACCTTATCTGTGGTTTCGTCAAGGATGAGCTTCGCTTCATCAACCTTGTTTCGTCCTTCCTGAGCCAGCGATTCCCTT
>CAZPEK010000465.1:0-2655 GCA_964585555.1 uncultured Leptospirales bacterium
CCATACTATGGCATAATTCCTACCGGGAGGATGCATGAAAACCATTGGAATCATCGGCGCCGGAACCATGGGCACAGATATCGCCCATATTACGGCCGAAGCCGGCTTTGACGTTCTGGTCTATGACCGCGATGAAACTCACAGCAGAAATGCTTTTAATACTATTCAGGATAGACTGAACCGTTATGTCAATGCGGGACGAATAGAGAAAGAGCGGGTCAGCGAAATAACGACAAAAATCCGTCTCTACCAGGATATCAGAGACCTTTCCGTTGCTGATCTGGTCATTGAAAGCGTTACCGAAGACCTTGAAACAAAAAAGCAGGTCTTCAGAGAACTTGACCGTGTATGCCGGGCAGAAGCCATACTGGCAACCAACACATCTTCAATTTCAATATCAGCAATAGCCTCAGCAACACGACGGCCAGAATCAGTAATTGGCCTTCATTTTTTAATTCCCGCGCGTACCCTGGACATGGTTGAAATTATTTCAGGTCTTTCAACAACCCGGGAAACTTTTGAAACAACCCGCTACTTTATAAAAAAAATTGGGAAAAAACATGTTAAGGCCCGGGACTATCCTGGGTTCATGGTAAATAGAATGCTGATGCCTATGGTTAATGAGGCGGTTTTTCTACTTTTTGAAAATGCCGCGTCAGCAGAAAATATAGATAAAATAATGACCCAGGGACTGCATCTTCCCATGGGTCCCCTTGCACTGGCTGACATGATTGGACTTGATGTAGTTCTGGCTGTACTTGAAGAGATGTATCACGGCTATGGAGACACTAAGTACCGGCCCTGCCCACTGCTGAAGCAATATGTATCGGCAGGCTGGCTGGGAGAAAAAACCGGTCGCGGTTTTTTCATGTATTAAGTAACAGAAGGGGGAAAAAATGACCCAGGAGACAGTATCAATGCAATTTCATTTTATGGAAGACTCAAAAATTCTTATTGGTGAGATCAGTGACGCAAAGCTGGATAAAGATTCAGCAGAAGCCATTTACCAGCATACTGAGAAGGAAGCCCCCAAACAGCCGGATTATAAAGGCTTTATTCTCAATGTACTGGCGGTCAACGAAGTAAGCGATTCGGCACTTGGCTACCTGATGAAGTCACTGGAACTGGTTAAAAAAGTAAAGGGTTACATGATACTGGTCATGACTGAAGCCCTGCTGCAGGATGTAATGTTGCGCCATCCGGTTCTCTTTGACTACTATGCTATTTTTCACACAATTGATGATGCCATTACCTACATAAAAAAACAGTAAGCATCAAAGCGGAATTCGAGGATCAAGACATAAAAAGGCGGGTTGCACCTGCATCCCGCCTTACACGTTTTTGCCCGGGATGAAGTCAAAAGCAGTCCCAAGAGCAGCATTATCCTCACTCTATTCATTGTCGATATCATTGGAACCATTATCGCGTTCTGAAGTCAAGCGACCAGTGTAATGAATGACCCTGGAGCCTGGTAGCTTTCTTGATGATACCTGCTGTCGGTTTCGGCTACTTCAGGCTCAATGAAAAGGACTGATTAACTGATTAAACTGCTACTCAGGGCGCATAGTTGGAAACAGGAGAACGTCACGAATAGAAACCTCACCGGTAAGAAGCATGACCATTCGGTCAATACCTATGCCAAGGCCTCCTGCCGGGGGCATGCCTACCTCAATAGCCTGAACAAAATTTTCATCCATTG
The DNA here is from genome assembly GCA_964585555.1 of uncultured Leptospirales bacterium. GTDB lineage: Bacteria > Spirochaetota > UBA4802 > UBA4802 > UBA5550 > CAZHNW01. Next base: position 1,700 of record CAZPEK010000465.1, read on the forward strand.
GCGGGGCTTCGTCATCGACTTCCCTTCTCAAAGACTGTTGATAAAGGGTATCTCTCTGAAATACCGGGTCATTTGATTCGCTGTAGGCATTGGCAAATTCAGTACCATTAATGAACAACTCAAAACGCTGCAGCAGTTCAGGCTGTTCATAGTCAACCTTGCAGAGAGGAGTTGTTTCTACCGGTTGATGGGTAATAAAAATTGGCTGAATCAGCTTGTCCTCAACTGTAAGCTCAAAAAGCTCATTAATTGCCAGGCCGCGAATATAATCACCTTTCAGAACCCCGTCATGTTTATCAATTGCCGCCTTCAGATCATCATCACTCATTGCATTCACATCATAACCGCCATACTCTTTGATGGCATCAATCATGGTCATCCGTTTCCAGGGAGTTTTCAGATTTATTTCTTTCCCGTCAAATTTAGTATCTGTTGTACCGTTTATCTCAAGGGCTGTTTCTTCAAAAATAGTCTCGGTAATTTTCATCATGTCCTCATAGTCACCATAGGCCTGGTACAGCACAAGCATGGTAAATTCAGTATTATGAGTACTATCGATCCCTTCATTTCTAAAGCATTTCCCTATTTCATAGACCCGGTCAAATCCCCCGACCAGAAGCCGCTTCAGGTACGGTTCAAGGGAAATCCGCATGTAGAGTTTCACATCAAGGGCATTATGATGGGTTGTAAAAGGAGATGCAGCGGCCCCGCCGTAGATGGGCTGCATTATCGGTGTTTCAACTTCAAAAAATTCCCGCTGGTCGAGAATCTGCTTAACCTTTCGAATAATCTTAATCCGTTTGGTAAAGGTTTCTTTTACTCCAGGGGTAACCAGAAGATCCATATGACGGTTTCGGTATCTCAGCTCCTTGTCAGAAAAAAGATCAAAGGTCTCGCCGTCTTTTTCTTTTACTACTGGTATGGGCCGTATATTCTTCGTGAGCAGTTCCAGGGAG
>CAZPEK010000466.1:0-2629 GCA_964585555.1 uncultured Leptospirales bacterium
ACGTCTACTGGTGTACAGCTGACATCGGCTGGGTAACCGGACACAGCTACATTGTATACGGACCTCTTGCTAATGGTGCAACCACCATTATGTTTGAAGGTGTTCCTTCATATCCCGATGTCGGACGTTTCTGGGCAATCGTAGAAAAATATAAAGTTAATATTTTCTACACCGCTCCTACTGCTATTCGTGCAATCGCCAAAGAAGGCGACTCATGGGTAGACAAGCATGACATCTCTTCACTGCAGCTCCTCGGATCTGTTGGTGAGCCCCTCAACCCTGAAGCATGGAACTGGTACTACAACAAGATTGGTGGCGGAAAGTGCCCCATCGTTGATACCTGGTGGCAGACAGAAACCGGTGGTATTCTCATTACCCCGCTTCCCGGATGTATTGATATCAAGCCCGCTATGGCTACTGTTCCTTTCTTCGGCTGTAATCCCCTCATCGTTGATGATGAAGGAAAAGAAATTCCCTGGAAGCCAGGCGAAAAAATCGAAGGAAATCTCTGTATCACTCAAAGCTGGCCTGGCCAGATGAGAGGTGTTTACGGTGATGAGCAGCGATTCTTTGACACGTATTTTGCACAGTTCCCCGGTAATTATTTCACCGGTGACGGCTGCCGTAGAGACAAAGATGGCTATTACCAGATAACCGGTCGTGTTGATGATGTTATCAACGTATCCGGACACAGAATGGGAACCGCGGAAGTTGAATCAGCTCTCGTTTCACACCCTAAAGTTGCTGAATCTGCTGTTGTTGGATATCCCCATCCTGTTAAAGGTCAGTCAATTTACGCCTTCGTTACTGTTAACGCTGGTGTTGAAAAGACAGACGAACTTAAAAAAGAACTCATTCAGACTGTTCGTAAGGAAATCGGACCTATCGCGACTCCTGATGTTATCCAGTGGGCAGATGCACTTCCCAAGACTCGTTCAGGAAAGATCATGCGTCGTATCCTGAAGAAAGTTGCTGCTGGTGACTTCGACAAGAAAGGAATGGGTGACACTTCTACTCTTGCTGATCCTTCTGTTGTTGAAATGATGATCGAAGGCGCAAAAGAAGCACAAGCCAAATAATTCCCTTTACAGGAATCTTTATAAAAAGAGCGGCTTTTAAAGCCGCTCTTTTTTTTATTCAATTCTTGTCCGTCAATCTCTTCCCCGGGGCAACGTCAATCTACAGGGCCGCTATCTCCCGGGCAAGGGTCTCCGGTGTTACAAGCATCCCCTGCTCAAGATTTTTTGCATAGGGAACCGGGCACTCGGCAGACCCGAGACGGAGAGGAGGAGCTTTTAAAAGTCCAAATCCCCCGATAGCAGTACTGGCAATAATTTCAGCCCCGATACCGAAAGAAGAATTTCCTTCTTCAACTACCGCAAGTTTTCCTGTTTTTGAAACCGACTCGAGAATTGTTGTATAATCAAGGGGATAGAGGGTCATCAAATCAATAACCTCGACATCAAGACCCTTTTGTTCAAGAATTTTTGCCGCTTCAAGAGCAATGCCTGTTCCCATGAGCCACGAAACGAGGGTACAGTCCCTCCCGGGGCGAATCACCCGTGCTTTACCGAGGGGTAAAAAATATTCTTCCCGGGGAACAGGCCCGGTTAATGGATAGAAAAGTTTATGTTCAAAAAATAAAACAGGATTATTTGACCGAATTGCACTCTTCAAAAGCCCCTTCGCAGAATATGCATCCGATGGCGCGACAACAATCAGTCCCGGAATACCGGCAAAAAAACGTTCCATCGATTGAGAATGCTGAGCCGCCATACCGATACCGCTTCCCAGGGGAGTCCGAATCGTCAGGGGAATCAAAGCCTGTCCACCGGTCATGTAGCGCAGTTTTGCGGCCTGATTGAGAATCGGGTCCATGCAGCAGCTTAAAAAATCCCCGAAAAGTATTTCCGCAACGGGACGCATTCCCGTCATGGCGGCTCCCACAGCACCACCGATAATTGCATTTTCGCTGATCGGGGTATCAATGATTCTGCCTTTACCAAAGGTTTCTACAAGGCCATCGGTGACATTAAAATATCCTCCAAGAGTAACATCCTCTCCCCAGAGAAAGACACCTGTATCATTGTTCATCTCTTCTTCCAGGGCGCTATTTATTGCTGCAGAGACCGATAAAAAAGAACTGCATTTCGGGGGCGGCATCAATACGTCGCTCCACAATGAGCTGTCTTCCTGAACATAAACTGAGTCCATAAGAGAAAGGGGATCAGGTTCTTCACTGTCACGGGCAAAGGCAATAGCCGCCTTAACTTCCTCTACAATTTTTTTCTTAGTATCCTCAATCCCTGCCCGCGTCATTATTTCATTTTCCGATAAAAACTTTTCAAAATTGAGAATCGGATCTTTATTTATATACTGTTCTTTTTCATTATCCGACCGGTACGCCTCAGGGTCCCCTTCCATGTGGCCCCTCCATCGATAGGTCATCAGTTCAACAAGACGGGGCCGCCGGTCACGGCGAATTGCTTCAATGATATCCCCGACACTCTTGAAGACCTCACGAACATCATTTCCGTTAAAACGATGAGCCTCAATATTATAAGCCTCAGCCCGCCGGTAATTTTCAGTCACCGCCGAATGGTCTTCGACAGAAGTCAACTCACCGTAA
>CAZPEK010000467.1:0-2626 GCA_964585555.1 uncultured Leptospirales bacterium
TACATTTTCGCGGTAAAAAACTGGGAACCTTCAGGCAGCCGAATCATTGGACTGCCTGAAGGTTCTTTCAACTCTATCGGATGGATACCTGTTGATCCGAATCTGGGATTAGGGAAATATTAAAACAGCAGTAGTTTTGGAAAAACATCAAATAGTTTTATATATCCGAAAAGAGATACCTGGACTTGTTCTCGGGCAAGGGCCAAAGATGTTGACCGAAAAAATCTTGCTAAACCGATGTTTTTCGGGGTATATTATGGAATAAAAAGTTAAAAAAGTTTTGCATGATCGATGTTTTTTGTCAAAAATTTAATATTTCGGTGACGTGATACTGGTTGATTAAAGATGTATTGTGTCTGTACCTTAGCGCGGATTACCAGGTATCTATTTTCTTGACATTTCTTTTCGACATTTTACTACAAAACAACAGGAGCATAATAATGAAAAAACTACTAACATTGACTGGGATATTTCTTTTTTCCGTGGGAGTTCTTCTCGCGGCTCAGTCGTATTCACCGAAATCAAAGGTGGTAAGAAACAACCGGTGCCCCCGGCATTATGTTAAGAAACGTGTGGGCCGGCGGGTTCGCTGTTATCAAAGGTGCAGGCCCGGTTACCGGTTTAAGGTAAAGGGCAGGTATACCCGTTCAGGCGGTGTTGTTTCGTATGCAAGTTGTGTCAGGTAACTGATTTATTATTTGTAACAATACTGTTGAGAAGCTTTCCCCGCCTGAACTGGAGAAATAATTCAGACGGGGAAATGCTTTATAAAGGGTATAAGGAAGTCTTACATGGCTACTTGTCCTGGCGCGTCTGCAGAAAGGGGTATCCGGTTGCTGCGCCGCCATATTTTCATTCTTTCAGCTTCTTTGATCAGTTCATCACGAAACTGAGGGTGAGCGATACTTATCAGTTTTTCAGCCCGCATCCATGTCGGGCAGGCGGTGAGGCGGACTACTCCGTATTCAGTTGCAACGTAATCAACCATCTGCCGTGGAATTGTGACAATTGAGCCCGGTTCGAGAGTCGGCTTTATGCGTGAATGGAGTTTTCCGTTTTTGTCTGTATGGGTCGATGCCAGGCAGATGAAGCTTTTGCCGTTTTCTGACCATTGTGAGCCGGTAATAAAATCAAGCATCCCCCCGTTGCCGGAAATCTGTTGCGGAATTCCATCGATTACTGCACTTTCTGCATTGACCTGGGAAAAAAGATCAATCTCAATTGCATTGTTGATGCTGACAAAATTATCAAGCCTGGCGATTATATTTGGATCATTGGTATATTCTACCGGGAATGAAGCAACTGCAGGATTGTTGTGCATGAAGTCATACATGCGCTGACTGCCGATTGAGAAGGTATAGGCACATCGATACCGGTCAATTTGTTTCCGGGCCCCGTTCATGCGGCCTGATTCAATCATGTCAACGAAGGCATCGACAAACATTTCAGTATGGCCTCCAAGATCTTTGAGATCCGATTCGGCAATCATTGTTCCCACGGCATTTGGCATGCCGCCGATACCAAGCTGGATGCAGCTGCCGTCATGAATGAAGGGCATAATGTTTCGTGCAATGTCCTCATCCACGGAATCAGGTTTGGTAAGCGGTGCATCATAGAGAAACTGACTGTCAGGGGCTTCTACAATGTAATCAACCCGTGAGACATGAACAGATTCTTCCGAGCCTCCGAGGCAGACAGGCTGGTTTTTATTTACTTCAATGATGACAATATCGGCGGCTTCTATTGTAGCGGATGCCGCTGAATTTTGCGGTCCCAGGTTAAAAAAACCCTTTTCGTTCATCGGGCTTGTCTGGCAGATGGAAACCCAGCGGGATTTTCCCCGCTTGTCAGAATCTTCTTCCCGGTAGTAGAATGACCGGTAACTACGGGACTCTTCAAGACCCCTCAGGTAATGGGATGCTTTTTGATACATAATTGGGGAATAGTAGGGATCGAATGCTACCTGCATCATTCGAGTTAATTTGCTCCAGTGCCAGTCGATATATATAAAGCTGTCGGGATATTTGCCTACTTCGGGCAGGGGAGGGACAGTTACGGCAGAGTAAACACTGACATTTTTCAGGGAATCATGTCGCGCTGCAAGGGCCTGGTCACATACTACCGGCTTACCATTAAAGAAACCATAATCAATAACATCACCCGACTCTATATAACTGACGGCTTTTTCAGGTGATACCAGTTTTTTAGAATATTCTTTTTGATAATCCATTTATCCCCTCCTGCAGTAAAGTACAACTTTTAATCTATTTTACCGTACCAGGGGAAGCAGGGCAATACAATGGGATATAGCCTTTTTTTTTTATAGTAGTTGAGCTATTTTTGGTATGGGGAAGTCCACTATGCCCTGCTGTAGAGGCGGTCGACGAGCCCCCAGAGCCGTCTATAGAAATTTTTCTGGTAAGGCCTGCTGAATCCTGCCCGCATCAGGGGGATCAGTTTTCGGTATTTCCCCGCCACAAGACGCCTGATATCACTTTTTTTAAAATTCCGGTTATAGGCTTTCATCAGTTTTTCGTCCCAGCTGCCTGATTTCCGGTTTTCTAAAAAATCAATAATGAACCGGCTGTTTTTCATGGAAGGAATTATCCCGCAGCCACCGGAAGCC
>CAZPEK010000468.1:0-1148 GCA_964585555.1 uncultured Leptospirales bacterium
GAGCAGGCCGTGGCGCTGGCCAAGGCGGTGAAGTACCAGAGCGCGGGCACGGTGGTAAAAAAAAAGGATGCCCTGGGGCATCCTTGTATACTCAATGAAATATCGCTCTATCTGAGAGCTACCTTTAGACGCGCTTTAATTTTTTGTTGTTCAAGTTTTAGTTCTATTTTTTCATCAGAAAATGGATCCAATTCAGACTGTTTTGCATCCAGTTCTTTATGTAATTTTTCAAGTTCTTCTTTATCAAGCTCATCTTTTCTCATAGCATTTTCTGCCAGAATTATAAGCTTATTTTCTTTGATCTCTACTATTCCGCCTTCTATCATCATGTAATCGGTAGAAGTTTTATCCCTCAGACGGATTTCTCCGACTCCAAGTTCTGAAATCAACGGTGAGTGACCAGGAAGAAAACCGAGTTCTCCATCAAATGCCTGTACCACAACAAAGTCAATATCGCCATCGTAGATAGTCCTTTCAGGAGTTAATATACTGCAATTAAGTTTCCGGCTCATAATCAGCTACCTGCTTCGAGTTTTTTAGCCTTTTCTACTACTTCAGCAATATCACCTACCATATAGAATGCCTGTTCGGGAAGATGATCATAATCACCATTAAGAACAGCTTTAAAACTTCTGATGGTTTCTTCAAGTTTTACATATTTTCCTGCAAAACCGGTAAACTGTTCAGCAACAAAGAATGGCTGCGAAAGAAATCTTTCAATCTTTCTGGCTCGTTGAACAAGAAGTTTGTCCTCTTCTGCGAGTTCATCCATACCAAGAATCGCAATAATATCCTGAAGGTCTTTGTACCTTTGAAGAATTCTTTTTACTTCCATCGCTGTATCATAATGGTCCTGTCCAACAAGTTCAGGAGCAAGAAGTCTTGAAGAAGATTCAATCGGGTCAACAGCGGGATAAATACCCTTTTCTGCGATAGGTCGCGAAAGAACCGTCTGTGCATCAAGGTGAATAAATGCAGTCGCTGGAGCAGGGTCAGTAAGGTCATCAGCAGGGACATATACTGCCTGTACTGAGGTAATTGATCCACCCTTGGTTGAGGTAATCCTTTCCTGAAGCTGTCCCATTTCACTTGCAAGAGTCGGCTGGTATCCAACAGCAGATGGCATTCGGCCAAGAAGCGGTGATACC
>CAZPEK010000468.1:1158-2618 GCA_964585555.1 uncultured Leptospirales bacterium
TGAGAAAAACGGAATACGTTGTCAACAAAAAGAAGAACATCTGAACCTGACATATCACGCAAATATTCACACATAGTCAGCGCGGTAAGAGCTACTCGAAGACGTGCTCCAGGAGGCTCATTCATCTGACCATACACTAGACAGGCTTTGTTAATAACTCCCGATTCCTGCATTTCGAGCCAGAGGTCATTACCCTCACGGGTTCTTTCACCAACACCGGCAAATACAGAGTAGCCACCATGCTGCTGGGCAACATTGTTAATAAGTTCCATGATTACAACTGTCTTGCCAACACCGGCACCACCGAAAAGTCCGGTTTTTCCACCTTTAATGTAAGGTGCAAGAAGGTCGATAACCTTAATTCCTGTTTCGAACTGCTCAGCCTGAGGCATCAAATTATCAAATTTTGGAGCAGGCTGGTGAATTGACCGGGTATCCTTTGCGTTAACAGGGCCCCCCTTATCAACAGGTTCACCGAGAAGGTTAAAAATTCGACCAATAGTCTCTTCTCCTACAGGAACAGAGATTGGAGCACCTGTATCAAGAATTTGTGCTCCCCTGGGAATACCATCAGTTGATGCGAGAGCAACCGCACGAACCCTGTTTCCCCCAAGGTGCTGCTGAACTTCACAGGTCACTTTTATTTTTTCGCCCATCACTTCTAGATCAAGTATAAGAGCATTATAGATTGCTGGTAATTTCCCCTCTTGAAATTCGGCATCAAGAGTTGAACCAATTACCTGTACCACTTTTCCATAGTTTTCACTCATTGTATTCTCCTTAAGATAGCAAAATTCACTTTTTAGTCGAGAGCTGCCGCACCACCACAGATTTCCGCAATTTCATTTGTAATCTTGGCTTGTCTTGCTCTGTTGTAACTGATGGTAAGCTCTCTAATCATCTCGGTTGACGCGTCTGTTGCATTCTTCATTGCAACTCGTCGTGCGAAATATTCAGAAAAACCAGATTCAAGAAAGCAGGTAAAGATTTTAACTTTGATATACAGTGGCAAAATATATGAAAATATTTTTGCCGGATTTGGCTCAAAGTAATAATCGGTTGCTGCCGATGGCAGTGATTCGACCTGCTCTTCCACTTCAGGAGATATTGGAAGCAGCTTAATTACCTCTGGCTTTTGATTGGCTGAAGATATGACTTTCGTATAAGAAAGATATACTTCATGAAACTCGCCACCAAGAAAAAGATTTGTTAATTCAGTTCCAAGCTTTGCTGCATCCTCAAAACTGAAGTTATCATCCTGGTTTTCTCCCATTTTGAACATTTCCTGGTTAATGAAGTTAAAATAGTTGAAGCCCTTTTTCCCGATTACATATAGCTGAGTTTCTTTACCTTCAAGTTCAAGCTGCTCTTTAAGGTCGAGAGTTTTCTCAATTACATTTGAATTAAAACTGCCACATAACCCACGATTACCTGTAATCTGAAGAACCAGAGCTCTTGAA
>CAZPEK010000469.1:0-2609 GCA_964585555.1 uncultured Leptospirales bacterium
TATAATTTTACCGAAACACTGCTGCTCTCATAGGCCTGCTGCTCTCCTGAAAGGGGAACCATAAACAATGATACCGCTGCCAGAACAATAAGCCCTTTCCATTTTTGGCGCACCATGGAAACCTCCGAAAAAATAAAAATTATACCTGAAGAAACCCTCACCCCAGAGTATACATTATAGAATCATTATTAACCAGTCATGTCATACTAATTAATACCATGAAGTTTCAGGAACAGAAGCACTATTTCAGAGAGTTCTCTCGCCTCCCGGCTCCCGGAACCCCGGGCAACAAAGGTGACCATGACACAGGAAATTTTGCGATAACGAAAAAGCACCACGTTCCATCCATGGGTCCGGTAGCGCTGACCATACAAGGTTGCCGTTCCGGTTTTGCCCCCGATGATTTCGATATTCCGGTTATCGGCAGCCAGCTTCTTCAGGGTACCTTCCTCTACCACATCTTTGAGGCCCTTTAAAATAAACCGGCGCGTTGAAGCGGGTACCTTTTTTTAAATTCCGGGGGGGAAGAAAGAAGCTGTCCGTAAACCCGGGCTACCTCGAGAGGGGACAAAAGCAGCAGCCCCCCTTCACCGATTACCGCTGCCTGTTTTCTAAAGGAAGTAACCGGCAGACGATCATTTTCCTTCATTGCACGGTGCCATCGGTCACTCAGGGCATCAAGCCCCCAGAGGGCCGCCGTGTCTTCCACCAGACTGCGGTCCTTCTCCGCAGCCCGCAAAAAATAGCTGTTGCATGACACTCTGAGGGCTTCCCTCAGCTCACAGGTTCCATGGCCCTTTCTCAGGGAACACCTGAAGTAGGGCTGTTTTTTACCATCACGGGGAAGATGAAAAAGCTTAAAATCTTTCTCACTGAGAAAATTCCGGGGCGGGTAGTATTTCCCCCGACAGGTCCAGGTCTCTGATGCTTTCCCACCGGCATGAAGCAGGGCTGCAACGAAGGGTTTCACTATCGACCCGGGAGGGAACCCCCTTTCAACCCCGTCCCTGCGGTTATACAGATAGAGGGGTTCTTCTTTATCCGCATCACAAAGAACCACTGCCGAGATGCCGCGGCGCGAGACAAAGGCATCAATATTCTGTTTCAACATCCAGGTATCAAGGTGAAGGGCATGGCTTTTAAAATCTGTGAAGGAGAGTATAAAAGGAAGGAAAAGAAGAAACAGCACTTTAAACCACACCCTTTTCCTCTCTTTAAAATTCCTGGTAATCATAGGCAGGATATATCTTTCGCTTTAAGAATCTGTATAATTTCTCTGACATAGGCACATTCACAATGGCTGGGGCATGCCTCAAGACTATCTTCCCGAAGACAATACCCGGGACAGTCCGATAAACCAGTTTTCCGTTCGGTAAAAACCGGTCCGGCATAAAGATCCCTGAATACCCCGGCCCGAATCGCCAGAGAAGTTCCGCAGGAATGATTAAAAAGAAAAAATCCCAGGGCCAGATCTTCAAAATGAACCTGGTAACCGATAAGTTTTATACCAGTATCACAAATAAACTCTTCACGGCTTTCCCACACATGTTTGCATTTGCTGCATTCTTTAAACATAAACGGCCCTTTCCCTTAGTGAAAACCCCAACACATTTTATATATTAATAATTGTGCCAGGAAAAACCGCTGTCAATAATAATATTACTTTACCGCCGCCACCTCTTTTACTTCCTTTTAAATTTCGATAAGCCTATCAACATTTTGAAATATCTCCCCGGTCACCGAGGCGTTTTTCAACCAGAATAGATTTCCCCTGGGTGGCCATCTCTTTGGCAAATTGAAGAGTCTTCTACGATAGCTCTTCAATTTTTTGAAAAATTGCACTAACAAGCATGCCTTTAAAAACTTTATTCACATTTATTTTTGTTCCCTTTCAGTTTTGAAAATCTTCCTCCAAAAATTATTGGATCACCCGGATACCCTAACTTCCTGAAGTTAATATAATCCATAATCTGGAGAGACTTGTAAGCTTCTTTCTTAAAGGTTTTTCTTTTTGTATTCATATTTTTCCAGGCACTCTGCTGAAACTTTTTACAACGGTTATCGGCATGACACCTGTTACATGATCTTTCAGTCCTGAGGGAATTATGACACTGGACACATGAAAGAGCCAACTTTTTAGGAGTCACCTCGTGTTCAACCCCCCAGTACATCTCGGTTTTTATCCATGAATATTTTCCGCTGTATTTGAGATTTGCGTCCTTCATGCCTATTTTAAATGCCTTCTCCCAGTTGAGAGTTTTCCAGTAACCATCCTTTCCAAAAAGATGCGGAACAAGCAGCTGCCGGTTCACCAGATCATAGGGCTGCTTACCACGCATGATCTTGAAAGGATAAATTTTGGAATGCGCATCAAGTATACTGCCTACTGGTTCTGTTATCTTAATAAGACTGGTGCCTTCCTCAATGATATCACCCAGTAAATATCTTTTCACTTTACCTGAAAACCAGGCATATTCGGGCTTCGCGCTCTGGTCCCATTTAAACTCACCTTTCTTCCAGAAATAATCAGGATTTCCCCATTTATCAAGCTTCGGTTTCCGTTTTTTATCCCCCGCCTTTGACCAGTCCCAGTAAGTCTTCGTTGAACT
>CAZPEK010000470.1:0-2572 GCA_964585555.1 uncultured Leptospirales bacterium
GCGAAAGCGGTGGGTTAAAATACACCGGGCAATCCTTTCGCATGCAGGCGAATCGAGACCCTCTTTCAGCAAAAATTCCCGCGCCCTGGTGCTTCCCTCTTCGGCATGGCACAATTTTCCTTCGGCGCGGTCCTGCTTGTCCCTGGAAATGTCGTGGAGTATCACCGCAGTTTCAAGTATAAAAATATCTGTATCTGGTTCTGTAGCCGCGATGTGCAGGGCATTCTTTCGTACCCGTTCAACATGGTCCCAGCCGTGACTTGGCTGAAGATTGCTCATCTCGCGGCGGGCGAAATCTGTTGCGGAAATAATTATTTTATCCTGAAAGGTTTTTGATGCTGGAGTAGTCATGGAGGATTTTCTTCCTTTCTTTAAAATGAATTTTTACTGAGCGCCGGTATCCTGAAAATACAGGTATGGAAGAAGTTATAACTTCTTATGGCTTTGTACCGGGGAAAACATTTACTCTCTGTTGAACCACTCTGTCAATAGAATAATAACTTCCTTCCAATATCTCTGCTGAAACTGACAGGGGCGGGCACTATTAGTAAAGAAATAATACCTTACTTCAGAGAAACGGCAAACCCTGTCTGGGATAGCGCCTCTGCATCAGGTGAGTAGAATTCAGGGGTTGGATAGATCAATTCTTTCATGGATCAGCTATATCCAATTGCCCGGAAGTGTGATGAGTTCACAATACATTATCTTTTTTTAACCGGGCTTTTTTTTCTTTTGAATAACCGAGGTTTTTTAAGATTTCATCATTGTTGTATCCAGGTGGAACCCCGGCAGTTTCTCCATGGTAGTGTCCCGATGAAAATTTGACAGGGTTGCCGATTTGTCTCAATTTTCCACCCTGGTGAGAAGATACGGAAATAATCATATCTCGCTCTGAGAGAGGGGGGGAAGTGACGGCTTCTTCCATGGTTCGAACCGGTTCAACACAGGCATCTGCTGTGCTGAAAATATTTTCCCATTCTTTTAATGTTTTTGATGCTATCGTATCTGCAATAACTGGTTTTTTGTCTTTGCTGCCGATGCCTTCATCTATAAGATCTTCTCTCTCAATGGCTGTACAAAAAGCCTTGAAAAAATGCGGTTCAATGGGACCTGCCGCAAGGAAGCCCCCATCGCTGGTCTGGTAATAATCATAGAGAAAACCTCCATTGAGCATTTCGCCTTCCCTTTCGGGCTGCCGGTTGTCCTGAAGAAACGCAGCTGTTGAAAACAGGGACATGGCAAAAGCACTGTCGGCTATAGAAATATCAATGTAGTCCCCCCTGCCGGTTTCGAGGCGGCGAATGTATGCGGTGAGTATCCCGATGGCCAGATTTTTGGACCCGCCGGCGATGTCGGCAATTTGAATGCCCTGGGGGGATGGTCCTGATTTTTTTTTTCCTGAAAAGGAATCAAGTCCCGAGAGGGCCATATAGTTTATGTCATGACCGGCACGTTTCGCGTAGCTTCCTGTCTGGCCGTAACCGGAAAGGGAACAGTAGATAATATCTTTTTTTATTTCTTTAAGTCTTTTGTAGCCGATACCAATTTTGTCCATCACACCGGGACGAAATTGTTCTACAACGATATCATATTCACCAATCAGGTCATAGACGATTTCAAGAGCTCCTGGTTTTTTAAGGTCAAGGGAGAGAGATCGTTTGCCCCGGTTCAGGTGACTGTAAACGGCGGATACACCACTTACTATAGGAGGTGCAAAGCGCATCAGGTCAGGTTGCCGCGGGTTTTCAATTTTAATAATATCCGCTCCCATGTCGGCAAGGAGCATCGTGCCGTAGGGACCGGGTAAAAGGAGGGTGAAGTCGAGAACTTTTAAATTTTTAAGGGGCTTGTCCATTTTTTTAAAGAGCGTTATTCCTCGAGATAATTGATAGTTGTTTCAAGACTTTCAGAAAGATTATGAATTTTTTTGGAATCATTGCTTATTTTCTCTGATTCAGTGACGCTGAGCTGATTTGTCTCATTAATATCTGCAATGCTTCTCATAATTTCGGTGAGAGCATTTTTCTGCTCTTCAATTGATGCCTTGATACTTTCAGATTTATTTTTCGTGGTGACGACCTTATCATTGACTTTTGAATTGACGGAGATTTGAGTTGTGACATATTCCGTGGTTTGATTCATCATTCTGGAAATTGCTTCGATTGCTTCCATTACCCCGCTGATGGTTTCTACAACTTCCTTTACGTTAGACATTCCACTATTAATTTCACTGTTGTTGACATTGATAAGCTGATCGATTTCTTTTATGCTGGTTGCTGTCTGGTCTGCCAGTTTTGAAATTTCATCAGCAACTACCGCAAAGCCTCTGCCCGCATCACCGGCACGTGCTGCTTCTATAGAAGCGTTAAGAGCAAGCAGGTTGGTTTGATCAGATATATCGTTAATGATACTGATGATGCTGGTTATATCTCCAGAGCTTTCAACTATTTTGTTGAGACTGATGTTCATTCTTTTAAGGGCTTCCTCTCCTGTTGCAGCCCGGGATGCAATACTGTTGGTAACATCAAGGGTTTCCCGGGTCATGCTTCCAACATCTCCGGTAATCTTTGAC
>CAZPEK010000471.1:0-2563 GCA_964585555.1 uncultured Leptospirales bacterium
CATGAAGGGCTTTAAGATCTTTCCCCCGGTCAGGTATACTCCCTCTGAATACGATCTTGATTCAATTGTGCTTGCTCCGTCGGCAAAGCATTTTCTCGGCACCGATGAACAGGGAAGGGACCTGGCAGCCCGAATGATACACGGTACCCGGGTTTCAATCTTTATCGGTTTCATAGCCGTCAGTATCTATGTCTCTATCGGTATTTTTCTCGGGGCCCTGGCGGGCTATTACGGCGGCTGGGTAGATATCGGTATCTCCCGTATTATTGAAATTATTATGTGTTTTCCCACACTTTTTCTGATTCTCACTATTCTTGCCATGTGGGGCCCCAGTCTTGTTTCAGTCATGGTGGTCATCGGTATCACCGGCTGGACCGGTATCGCCCGGGTTGTCCGCGGGGAGTTCATGAAACTCCGGGAAATGGACTATGTAACCTCATCCCGCGCTCTCGGCGCCCGGGACCTCTGGATTATCTTTCGCCATATACTTCCCAATTCAATGGCCCCGGTACTGGTTTCGGCTACCTTCGGCATCGCCTCAACCATTCTGATCGAATCATCCCTCAGCTTTCTCGGTTTCGGTGTGCAGCCTCCGACCCCCAGCTGGGGAGATATTCTTTCCCAGTCCCGGGATTTTATGGATTTTGCCTGGTGGCTTACCCTTATCCCCGGGTGTGCTATTTTTATCACTATTACCGCCTATAATCTCCTCGGTGAAGGCCTACAGGACGCCATGGATCCGAAATCTACAGACCGGCGCTGAATTAGTTCTTCTATTGCTCGCGGCCCTTTTTCCCGATAATAGTCTCAGGTACTTGCTTTTTACAAAAGCATGGAGTAGACTTTATACAAGGACGAAATTTCGGGCGATTTCATGAGCATAGACATAGATAAGGTCATACAACAGGCGGTTAAAAAATTAACCGAAGAACAGGCCCTCAGGCGCCTGACTCTTTTGAATATTCTGCATATCAATATCGATATACTTATTCAGAATTCCTTTGCCTGGTTTGAAGACGACATTCCCCCTGAATACCGGCAGGTGATCAACTCTCTCATGTCTTTGACTACTTCCTTTTTAGAGGGGGAAGTGAACTTCGAAGAAATGCTTTTAGACCAGGCTCCCGATATCATCAATATCGCCTCGGTCCTGACGTATATTTCTGACGAGATGAACAGTCTTTTCGGCTTTGCCGATTCACGCATTACCATCGAGGCAGAAGATAACTTCCAGCTCATTGCCCCTAAAAAAGAACTGACCCGGGAAATCTACCATGTACTTCTCGCGGTAACTCCCTTTATGGGGGAAGAGTCCCGATGTGAAATCAAGGTGACGGAAAATCATTCCAACATCATGATTTCCCTGGGGTTCCTGGACCTGAATGAAAAGTTTCCCGGTATTGGTGATCTGAAAAAGGCTTTTTTTACCTATAAATCAGGCGAGAGCTCAAAGGTCGCCATGGGACTCAATTCAGCCACTATCGCCCTGAAGGAGATGGGAGCCCAGGTTTCTGTCAAGTACCTCCAGGGGGGGAACAATATTGCGGTGATTATTTCCTTCCCCTCAATGGATTTTATGAAAACCCTTGAGGAAATACGTAAAAAGTCTCCCCACAGTACTGCGTCACTTGAGGCGGGAGAAGGGGTCATTATTGTGGTAAATGACCGCATCATAGAGATGCTTCTTCAGGAGCTTTTAACAGGAAGGGGCTATGAGGCGGTTCGGACCTCTCTTGCCAGGTACAGGTCTATGGAAAAACCGGATCAGTGGAAGGGCATCGTTATAGACTGGGACTATATTACCGATGGATTTTCCGGATTCGAAGAGTTTATTGCAACCTGTGAGCCTGTTGAAAAGATATTAATACTCTTTGATGATACCGGTGATGTTCATCTACCCGAATTTAATGATAAGCGGGTTATTGTTCTGAAAAAGCCAATTGAGGTCGATGCCATTGTAAAATACTTTGAGGATTGACGGGTGGACAAAAGGTTTTTCATAATTGGAGATATCCATGGCCATTTCTTCAAACTGGCGGAATTAATTCAAATAATCAGTAAAGACCTGGCCGACGAGGATACACTGATCTTTCTTGGAGACTATATCGATCGTGGTGAATATTCTTACGAAGTGATAGAATTTCTTCTGGCCCTTGAAAAACGTCATCCCGTCATCTTTCTTAAGGGAAATCATGAGGCCATGTTTCTTGATTATCTCAGCGGCAAAACAAACGGCTCCATGTATCTTTATAACGGGGGCAGAAATACCTTAAAAAGCTACCGAAAGCATTGTGGTTCCCTGGAGCTTCCTCCCCATCATATGCGGTTTTTCAAGAACCTGAAGTATTATTACGAGGGAGAAGACTTTATTGCCGTACACGCGGGACTTCATCCATTACGAAAAAGTATCAAAGAACAGCGGGAATATGACATGATGTGGATAAGGGATATCTTTTATCATGCCGATAATGAATGGGAGAAGACCGTCATCTTCGGTCATACGCCGGCATCTCTGCTGAAAAAGTCCCCGGGGATCTATATCGATGAATATCGAAATATCATC
>CAZPEK010000472.1:0-2518 GCA_964585555.1 uncultured Leptospirales bacterium
AAAAAGTCGGGGTTATACTCATTTGCTCAAAAGGCCTTATATTGTATTTACAGTTTGAACCCTGTTTTTAATAAAAAAGATACAAAAATCAAATAATAAAATTTAATTTAAAATTAGACAGAATGAAAACTGACAGGAGGAAATTTTTATGGAATGGTCCCAGGTTCTTTACGGTATAATTGATACAGTTATCTACTCTTTTGTAGGTTTGATTGTTATGGGGATCGGTTTTCTTTTGATAACCCTCTTTACTCCCTTTTCAATTAAAAAAGAAATTGAAGATGACCAGAATACTTCACTTGGTATTATTATCGGGGCGGTTATTATCGGCATCTCGATTATTATCGCATCTGTCATCGGCTCACCTTCAAATGTTGCTCCCAAGAAGGCCCCGGTAAAAATAGAACAGAAAAGCGAATAGTAACAGATACATATGAAAAACAGTCTTTCTATTCTTGAACAGAGAATACTGCTATTCTCTGTTTTTATTTTATCTCTCTGCGGGATAACCTATGAACTGGTTCTCGGCTCACTGGCTACCTATCTTTTAGGTAATCCGGTGCAGCAGTATTCTATCACCATCGGTTTTTTCCTGAGCTCAATGGGGCTTGGGTCGTGGCTCTCCCGGTACATCCTCAAAGACCTGATACGGAATTTTGTCCGCATTGAGGTGATGCTTGGCTTTGTGGGGGGAATAAGTGTCATAGTTATCAATTATCTTTTCAGCTTTTCAGCGGCATTTTACCTGCTCCATATTTTTACCCTGGTTATCATTGGCACCCTTGTGGGTCTTGAGATACCTCTTCTGACACGAATACTCCGCCGTTCAGGGGCCCTCAGGGATATTCTGGCCAATGTCTTGACCCTTGATTACCTGGGGGGGCTTGCGGGATCGCTTTTTTTTCCCCTGCTGCTTTTTCCCTTTATGGGGCGAATTTTAACCTGCCTGGTCATCGGTATTTTAAATATTGCCGTTGCACTTATTGTTACAGCACGGGTTGAATATACGGGTAAGCGGCGTTCTGACTACCTGATGCCCATTGGGGCCATTTTACTTCTCGCTGCCCTTGTTGCAAACTCCGGGGCTATAACCCATTTTCTGGAAAAGAAATTTTACTTTGATGACGTGGTCTTTTCTCAGCGGTCCCGGTACCAGGAAATTGTTTTGACCCGCAACAGTGATGACTTTCGTCTCTACCTTGACGGGGCTCTGCAGTTCAGTACCTTTGATGAATACCGGTACCATGAAATGCTGGTTTATGTTCCCCTGTCTCTCTGCAAGACTCAAAAAAAGAAGGTGCTTATTCTTGGAGGCGGCGATGGACTCGCGGCAAAAAACTGTCTTTTGAGAAAAGATGTTGCCTCTGTCACACTGGTTGAACTTGATCCCCTGATGATTGAACTGGCAAAAAATAATTCAACCATGAAGCGCATTAACAGGGATGCCCTTAAAGATGATCGTGTCAAGATTGTCATTGGAGATGCCTACGACTTTCTTATAAAAAATCATCGTCTCTATGATGTGATTATTGCTGATTTCCCTGATCCCCATGATGAGGTGATTTCAAAGCTTTACACGGTGCAGTTTTTTTCCCTGATAAAGCGATCTCTTCACCGGGATGGTATTTTTGTTACCCAGTCGACTTCCCCTCTTTTTGCCCGTGAGGCTTTCTGGTGTATCAATGCCACCATGAAAAAAATTTTTCCCCACGTGGTGCCCTACCATGCTTTTATTCCAACCTTTGGCGACTGGGGGTTTAATATGGCTGTTCCCGCGGGGGGGGAAAACTTCCTTCACATAAAAAAAGAAAAGATGGGGGGGGAGAAAAAGTTCTTTTCGCCGGAAACCTTTCAAGCGGCCCGCCACTTCGCACCCGATATGAACTGGATCCCGGTCGAGATCAATACCTTTAATAAACCGGTTCTTTACCGTTACTACATCAAGGGCTGGAAGAATGTAGATTATTGAGAAGATTTACCCGGGGTAGTTTTTAGATTGAGAGGAAGTTGAAACTAAAAAAGCCGTGATAGTATATCACGGCTCATGATAGAACAGTTTCTGCGTTAAATCATGAAGGAGCGCCGGCAGCTTTTGCCTTAACAACCTTGCCTGAGCGGATGCACTTGGTGCAGACATTCTTACGTACAACGGTTTTGTTCTCAAGTACACGAACGCGCTTGATATTAGGCCGCCACATCTTTTTTGTCTTCTTATGAGAATGGCTCACATTGCATCCAAATTGAACTGCTTTTCCGCAAATTTCGCATTTAGCCATGATAATTTCCTTTTCTGCTGCAATTATTTCTTCGTCAGACTGTATAATGACAGTATGTGATCAGATGGCAACATAAATTTCAAGTGTCGATTTTGCAAGCATTTTTCAGGTTTTATTCGAATTATGTGACATAATCTAACCCCTGAGATCAGGGGCCATTATTAATAAAAGTTTCTCAATATAAGCGGCAGGGCCTTAGAGAATATGCTTTTACCGGAATTTTGTAAAAAAGTCATTCTTTA
>CAZPEK010000473.1:0-1492 GCA_964585555.1 uncultured Leptospirales bacterium
GGGTATAAAGCACTTTAAATTACATGTCTTCGGTCATAATAAAGGAGCTTATGCTTTATATGAATCATTAAATTACTATCCTACGAATATACAATTCAAAAAAGATTTGTACATAGTTAAAATAATATACAAAAAGGAAGTATTAATTATTTTTTTCTGCTTCTCTACAGCTCCTGCATCGCCCCTGAAAATCAAGGGAATACCCGGTAACTTCGAAATCAGGAACAATTCGACGGAAGTTGTTCTTTTCCATGATCTGAAAATCATACCAGAGATCCTCAACCCTGCCGCATGTCGTGCAGGTAATATGATAATGTTTTTCAGTAAAGCCGTCATAACGGGCAGCCTCTCCCGGTATGTTGATTTTCACAATAATCCCTGCCGCTGTCAACTGTTCAAGGTTGCGATAGACCGTGGCAATACCGAGCCCTGGAAATTTCTTTTTCAACCGAAGGTAGATTTCCTCAGCACCAGGATGATAATTCTTTTGAGATAACAGATCAAGAATACCATTTCGCTGTTTCGATATTCGTTTCATAGAACACTCCGCCAATAAACGATAATGATAACTATTATCGTTTATTGTTTTTTTGTCAAGCAGTTCTTTAGTTTTTTCTACTATTTTTTAAAGAGACTCATCCCCTCTAAATGCTTTGAAAAAACAGTATGTAAAGGAAGTTAAAGAAATATAAAGGCATAAGAATACTACAGGTCGAAACCAGCCGTAATGGTTAAATGGATTCACCTTTTGAAAAATTTTGTGCAGCCGTTACCACGAAGAAGACGCTCCGCCGCCGCCGAAAGACCCGCCGCCGCCGGAATAGGAACCTGATCCCGAAGAGCCTGAAGAATAGGATGAACCCGAAGATGGACTGTATGACCCGGATGAAGAATAGCCATTACCGCCCCCGCCCTTCATATCTATGGTAGTAAAAAGAAACATGCAGGATTGAAAAATATTTGTATGAATTAAAACCGGCAGCAGCAGGGTCTCATGAGAGGTTGTCCCGAAGGGATCGGGCTTACTGATATCAAGAAGATTGACAATAAAAACAAGACTCGTTGCCGCCGGCGCAAGGGCCATGGCCATGAAGGCAATCTTCCCCCCTATGGTAAGAGGATCATCCATGATAGAGATAATCCCCGCTCCCGCAAAGGCGCCGGTCACATAGACAATGGACCGCCAGTACCATACTCCGGGGAAAAATATCTGAATTAAAACAGGAAGAGCGCCCCATAATAAAAAAAATATAAATAGAGAAACTGCCCAATGAAACTTGAACTTCCATTTCAGAAGAATAAATAAAACACCCACCAGGGCACTTACAATAAAAACAACCCAGTGAATCTCCGCAAGGTGCAAAAAAACACCCATAATTTTTCCCGTAAAAGGTATGTCTTTACCCGCCTCAAGGGTATCGGTTGCATCGACAACACCCTGCACCACGGTACGGATTCCTTTTCCGTAGGCTCCCCGGCGAAAATCTTTTTT
>CAZPEK010000473.1:1507-2515 GCA_964585555.1 uncultured Leptospirales bacterium
AATCGATCCAAGGAGGAGACGCGCCTTCCCGTCAGGGACATACCCTTCAAGACCGTATCCCACCTCAAGGCGCATACGCCGGTTTCCCAGGGCAACAAGAAAAAGAAAACCGTTATCTCTTCCTTTTTCACCTCCCCCCCATTTTTCTGCAACCTCGAGGGAGTAGACTTCTATTTTTTTTGAACCGATACTTCTCACCGTAACAACAGCCCCCTGAACGCCGGTTTTCTTCCGGTGTTCCAGGAGCATCCGGGTTATCCGGTACTCATCGGCTGCGGTGATAATACCCGCGTAATCATTGACCGGTTTTGTGACAGAAGGAACCCATGCCGCAAGGGGGGCAGAAAAAAATATCATCCCGTAAAAAAATAACAGGGAGAAAACAGCAGGTCTCATTACCGCTCTTACCATAATTTTTCTTCTCCTGAGAAACGTAACTTTTGAGGAAAGCGAAAAAGAGAAACCCACAACCTGCCGGGAAAAGACCCGGCCCTTTCATTGTATTCAGCCGCCGCCCGGTCATACCGGAGGCGCTCAACCCTGACCCGGTTCTCTGATCCCGCTAGTTCTCCTTCAACAAATTCACCTGAAGAACGGTCACGATACCGTTCCTTTACTACTGACTGTCGTTCAAGGACATTGCTCAACTGGGAGCTCTGCTTTTCAGCGGCAACAAGAGAAGCGTTCAGCAGGTAAAGGGAAATGATCGACGGTACAGCAACAAGTATCAGCAGAGCAACTGCCGCCTGAAAAAAACGCTCATGAATTCCCGAACCGGCACCCTCATCTTTACTGACCCGGTTAGAAAGCTCGTTTCCAGCCTCGTCATCACCGGGAACCTTTTCCCGCAGGAGGTCACCTGTCATGGTTAAGGCTTCAACAAGCCCGGAGGCTATATCCCCCTCGGCAAAACCACGGGAAACCCGATCTACGATTTTCTGCCAGTATTCCGGTTTCTGTGACCCGAAGATACCCGCACCTGCAAAGACCGCGGCCCTTCGGTCTTTC
>CAZPEK010000474.1:0-2508 GCA_964585555.1 uncultured Leptospirales bacterium
ATCAGCCAGTGAGTACACATGCTCTTTAAGAACCTTTTCAAATTCATCGTTGTTTGCTGCAGGCTTTTTAATTATTGCCAGGCATTTCTCATCCTGAACTGCAGAGTTGCTTGGCTTGCCGTAGAGATCCATGGCGTAGCGGTTGAAGTCCCGAACATAGACGTCGAAGATCTGGTTCAGTAGATCATCACCGATGCCTTCCATGGCAGCGCTTTCAATGATAAGCTGACCGTAGGCAACCAGGGTAAAAATTTCACCAACAGCAAGAAGGTAATCGAAATCCTTCATCTGGTTGGCAAGATCAGCACCTGAAGCGATGAGGTACGCTTTAAATCCTTCTATCTGCTCCTGGAACACATTGATGTTGGGAAGATCTTTGCTGTTGTAAGCAACGTTGAAATCGTGGAACTGAATCTTTCCATAGCCGCGAGTGGGGCCCTGCTCGAAAAGAAAATCATCATTTTCAGCGCCGTTACGACGATCGATTTCAGGAAATTCTCCGGGATTAAAGAAGTAGTTGGGAATGAGCTTGGCAATGAGGGCCATGTTTACGTGACGGGTTCCTTCAAGTTTGGGGAATCCTCTCAGCTCACCAACTGCCTGTTCAAAATAGGTATTTTTTTCAAAACCCTTGGCGGCGATGATGTCCCAGAGAAGGTCCATGGTTTCTTCACCCTGGATAGCAACTTTCATCTTCATGATGGGATTATAGAGAAGGTATCTCTTGTCTTCAGAGGTGGCTGCTCTCATGTAGTCAGTTGCCCTGAGGCCGAAGAGCTTCATGCCTGCAAGACGGCAGTAGGCATCCATGAAGAGTTTTCGTACATGGGGGAAGTCAGTGACATACTTGCCGTAGAGGTTTCTGTTTGCCGCGTGATTAATTGATTCGTAGAAAGCGTGGGTTACGATACCAATGGCTCCTGAACCGATGTTGAACTTGCAGATATTAACGGTATTAAGCATATCATCCCATGCTTTCTGGCCCTTTGAAGTGATGTCAGCTTCAGTGATCGGGTAGTCATGGAGAGCAAATTCAGAAACGTAGTTGTTGCTGAAAGAGATAACATTCTGAATAAATTCGTAGTTGGGATGCTTTGAATCAACAACAAAGAATACATATTCGTCAGTGTCGGCGATCTTGGCAAAAACGGTGACTGTACCGGCTTCGTTTCCGTTACCGATGTAGTATTTACTTCCGTTTGCAAGGTAGGTGCCGTCTTTCTGAGGATAGAGCTTCATGTCAGTTGAGTAGATGTCAGCGCCGTGTTCTTTTTCTGAAAGACCGAAGGCACAGAGGGGATTTTCTTTCAGCTTGGCGGCAGCCTTCTGCTTGGCTTCTTCGTTGTCTCCAAGAAAGACAGGGTCGAGACCCAGGGTTGAAACATGGTACATGTACCAGTAGGCGGTTCCGTAAAATCCGCAGATTTCAGAGAACTCAAACATTTTATAAGTGCTGTAGTGCTGGTTGGGATCTTCTCCGTAGCCCGCTGGCAGGAAAAGATTCTCGAATATTCGCTCTTTCTTGATGAATTCAGCGAAATCGTAGGTGAATTCCTTTGACATGAAGTCATCTTTCATCTTTTTCAGGCCCTTGCCTTCAAAGAAGTCGATGGTCTTCTGCATTATCTCACCGGAACGTTCATCGGGATACTTGCGGCTTTTTGGATCATATTTTTTCGGATTGAGTAGAAGCATTACATTTCTCCTTTTCACACATTATTGATTATACAGGGACATAAAGACCCTATGGCTTTCCGATTTTTATATATACTCCGGAATGTGGAATATGATTGTACGAGGCCCGTGGAAGACAAGTCTTTTTTTCAAATTTACCGTCTGTAGTATGCTGTTAAAAAGACATTTTGTAAAGGAAGTTTTTCCCGTCGGTTTTCCTGAACTTGGCTTTTTGGGTATTATAAACAAGGATTAGTAGGCAAGTCATCAGGAGTTCTGGTAAAAATAGTTATTTTTTTTATATGGAACTATCTGCTGAAAAGATTACGTCAATTTTATCTGTAGCAATTGAAGGCTTCTTTTTTGATTTTTCTGGTACAAAAGTCAGCAGCAGGCCAATCCCTGAATAAAAAAGCCGACGAAAACGTCTAATAATCCCCAGGCTTAATCCGACAGATGTGCTGAAACCTAGTATGCTTGCCACATATATTTGAGTGCCCTCAGCTACTCCCCATTGACCGGGGATCATAAAAAATAAAGACTGAGAAATGCGGGATACAGAGGAAATAAAGATAGAATCGGTAAATGTAACATCAGTTTTAAGAACAAGGAGGATTATGAATATTTCAAAAACTCCCATAATTTTGCAGGAGAAATGACAAAGAGCGGCTATAGTTATATTTTTAAGGCTAGTAGTGTAGATTGCTTTCAGGCTATTATCAAATTTTTTAAGTTCACCACGGTTTATATTTAATAATTTACGAAGAAAAGGGATAAACCTGCTTATTTTAAAAATGTAAACAAAGAACCCTTTAATCTGCAAAAGTATTATAA
>CAZPEK010000475.1:0-2447 GCA_964585555.1 uncultured Leptospirales bacterium
CCATAGCATCCTTCAGTACATCTGAATTAACCATGTTAAACCAGTCCATTTCAAAAAGTATCAATGAAAATATCATGTTACGGAATTTTAAAAGGGCGCACCAGCTGCCCAAGGGCAATCAACAGAAAAAGAATCCCCGACAGCAGCTCTAAAGGTACATATATTCCCATTACAATAATCCTGTAACTTGATTTGAGATAACCGAATCTCACCATCGGTGTTCAAAAATACAATAAAAAAATAATCTTGACACTTCTTCCTGTCAGATTTCTCTGACAATATCAGTAACATTTCTACTTTAAAATCAGATGCAATGATTACCGGCTTACCGTGAATCTTTTTGTTTGAATATAATTAAAAATCTCCTTCAGGACAGGTATCCAAAACATGCTTCATGCCAATAATATTACCCTTGCTTTCAGTGAAACTCCCCTTTTTAAAAATGTAAATATTAAATTCCGACCCGGCAACTGCTATGGTCTTACAGGAGCAAACGGTTCAGGAAAATCAACATTTCTTAAAATTCTTTCAAATGATATAGAACCAAATGAAGGAGAAGTTCTCACCAATCCTGACGAACGAATTGCCATACTGCGGCAGGATCATTTTGTCTTTGATGAGAATACGGTTCTTGACACGGTCATCATGGGACACCAGCACCTTTATGATGTATTAAAGGAGCGGGATGAAATTTATGAGAAGGAAGAAATGACCGATGAAGACGGCTACCGGGTTTCCGAACTGGAGGAAGAGGTTGGAGAGCTCAACGGCTATGAAGCTGAAACCAACGCGGCAAAACTTCTGGCTGGCATCGGTATTGCCAAAGAACTGCATGAAAAACAGATGAAAGAACTTGAAGGTGGGGAAAAGGTCAAGGTTCTTCTGGCCCAGGCGCTTTTTGACAACCCGGACATTCTCCTTCTTGATGAACCCACCAACCACCTTGATATCGAATCTGTACGGTGGCTTGAAGACTTTCTTTTAAATTTCAGAAACACTGTAATCGTTGTAAGCCACAACCGTCATTTTCTCAATAATGTGTGTACCCATATCGCTGACATCGACTATGGGAAAATTGAACTCTTCGTGGGGAACTACAGCTTCTGGCTTGAAGCAAGTGAACTGGCAACACGGCAAAAAAAAGATGAAAACAAAAAGACCGAAGATAAAAGGAAAGAACTTCAATCATTTATTGAGCGCTTCAGTTCAAACGCCTCAAAGGCAAGACAGGCGACTTCAAGAAAAAAGCTTCTCGAGAAACTTACCATCGACGACATCAAACCCTCATCAAGAAAATATCCCTTTATAGAATTCAAACCTGAACGGGAATGCGGCAAGCAGATTCTCGAAATTGAGAACCTTTCGAAAAGTATTGACGGCGAAGAAATCCTGAAAGATTTTTCTTTACGCATAAACAGAAAAGAAAAAATAGTTTTCCTGGCCCACAGCCACATGGTGCAGACTACCCTCTTTCAGATTCTCAGGGAAGAAATTCAACCTGACAGCGGTTCTTTTAAATGGGGAGAGACTATAACGACTTCATATCTTCCCAAGGATAACAGCAGCTTTTTCCAGGAAGATGTCTCCATTCTCCACTGGATGAAGCAGTTTACCGATGACCCCGATGAGGCCTATACCCGGGGCTTTCTGGGACGCATGCTCTTTACAGGTGAAGAATCATTAAAATCAGTCACCGTACTTTCCGGTGGTGAAAAGTCACGCTGCATGATTTCACGCATGATGCTGGCAGGGGCAAACACGGTGATACTCGATGAACCAACCAATCACCTGGATCTTGAATCTATTACCAGCCTCAACAACGGGCTTATCCGTTTTCCCGAAGTAGTCTTATTTTCATCCCATGACCATGAATTTATTCAGACCATTGCGACCCGTATTGTAGAGATATGCCCCGAAGGTGTTATCGACCGATACATGAACTTCGACGAATACCTTGAGAACAAACAGGTCAATGAGCTGCGGGATAAATACTACGGCGGGCATTACCGAATGGTGTTGTAGTCAACAAAGAAGGGGGACCCTTTTTGGACACCCCCTTCTTTGTTAATTACTTTTATCATTAATGCCAGTTTTAATTATGGAGCCCAAGGTTTCCTGATTGTTAATGGAGCGCCTGATCCGATTTCATAAAGGGCCATCATTAAAATTTTTCCAGTTCCTGTCAGGTGCATCTTCCCGGCTATATTTTTCTCCAGAACATTATCTTTTGAATAAATATTCCATGTTGAACCACCATTAGTAGAATATCTCACGCCATTAGCAAATCCAACATAGATACCCATGCCATCATCAGACATCGTGAAACAATTTGCTGATTCGCTTGCAGAAGACCATACGATACTATTGTCCCAGGTATAGCCCCCATCAACTGATTTATATACTCTCCCATCCGGAAGGGCAAAAGAAACAACTGAGCCGCTATCTGA
>CAZPEK010000476.1:0-2417 GCA_964585555.1 uncultured Leptospirales bacterium
ACCTATACCAGGTCAACATTGACCGGCAGGGGAACCTGGCTTTTTGCTCCAAAATTTTCAAGCCATGAAGATGACGGGCTTCCCTTTGATGCATGGACGGGCTTCTTGAAAACCCGTACCAGCGATGCATCAACTCGTATCGGTGCGCGTCCCTTGGGGGGGAAAGAACAGCGAGAGGTTCTTCGTGTCGGAGCCTGTCTGACCTGTCATCCAGACAACCAGGCAAACCGCCAAAAAATATACAGTAATTTTAAAGAGGCATTTAAGCGCCGCCGTCCCGCCTGTTCTCGTGAATAGACATGAATGGGTAGGGGAAGTTGCATCTTTATGATACCATGGTGCCCGACTTTGCTTTCTTAACATAAAAAGGCTTTTTTCATTGCATTATTATACTGTTTATGGTTCTTTTTAAATGTACTGTCGATTTTATCAGAGAATAAAGGTGTAGAATGAGCCAGGAAATTCATACCATATCTGACCCGGATAAGTTTGAGCATTTGCTGAATAATTATTTCAAAGAAAGTCAAATTCAGATTCGTCTCCCCAGCAGTACCCTGCCGGCGACATTTCTCGGCTATTCTAAGGGCAACGCGGCCTTTCGGGTTTTTAATATCAAAAATCTTCCGGTAGAATGTACCTTTGTGGTAAAAAAGGGTATGAATCTTATCTATGGTCTTTTTAAACAGGTTCACCAGGATGAGAATAATCTTTTTATTTTTATCCCACAGCGTTTTCAAATTATTACTATTGAAAGAAAACATGACCGTGTCGATGTTCCTTCCGGTGGACGGGGGAAAAAGCTTATTTTTCTAACTAATCTGGTTTCTGATTATATGCTGGAAAATTATCTTGAAGATTCTGCAAAAGTCGTCGACCGTATTAAAGATAAAATTATTTCTGATTTTGATAATGCCTATGAGCATATTAAAATATTTCTCGCTAATGACGGTATGACTGATATGCGCATGAAATATTTCTATGCTCATAAAAAGCCTATCTTTATCCCCGATCTTGATCATCCGGAGAGCACGGCTAATGCCTCACAGGTAAATCATTTTATCAACAATATTTTTCCTACTGATTATTATATGAAAAATAATAATTTTAAATCAGAGGTATCCATACCTCTTCTCTATATGATGAAGATGCCCTACGGCTATATACAGATTAACAGCAAATCTCCCATGGCTGAAACAGTACTGCGGAATATGAAACAGCTTGCCTCCATAGGTTCAAGCTATTTTGAAAAAATGAAAATATTCAAGCCTGCAGAAGAACGATTTATCGTGGTAAATGTTTCAAAAAAAGGTTTTGCCGTTGCTTTTAAAGAAAGAAAATTTATACGCTATTTTAAAAAGGGAAGCACCATGTCTGTTGACATAATTCTTCCCGGTGAAAACAAGGCAGCTGTTTTTACTGTTGTTCGTCATATCACAACAAAGGATAATAAGATAATACTGGTAGGTTTTGAAATACTTGATATTGATGCTATCGGTGAAGTTTATTACGATGAATTTCTCGAAACACTCAATCAATGATGCAGCTCAATGCCTCCCGCAATGACCAGACGGTTTTCCCGGCTGTCAACGAGACCAAAAATATTTCCGTATAAAAGCCTGCAGTAAACTCCGGCGCTTCGGTTAATTTTATTTATTTTATACTGTATCCCTGTCTTTACGGTGATGGTGTTAACCTGATTTATTATTGGATAATTCATCGGTACCGCTACAGGCCCGCCGGGAGTATCAACATAAACCGTATCATTTCGCTTTTGCCATCCCTTAAAAATTATGCGGTCAAAAACCGAAAGGTACCAGGTGAATCCCCGGGGGAGCCGGTATTTTATTTCAAGACCTCCGCTGAATCCATTGCTGAATCCAAGGTCGTCTTTGTGCAGTTCAGGTGTATTTTTTGCCAGGCCATAAAATTGATACTCAAGCATTGCCGCGATGTCCATTTTTTGAGATACTTTATACGTGTAGCTGCTTTTTAAAGAAAGGGAATTTAGATGTATGTTACGGTACTTGTTATCGTATATCATTTCATATGCTTTGGTGTTGTTCTCCCAGAACCCCTGGGTAGGGTGGGCGCTTTCGTGCTCATACCCGGGTGAAAGGTTCAATGTATGAGAGTTGTTTCTAAGAAGGTGAAACATGTAGGAGATAAAAAAGAAACCCCGCCAGTGATGATTCGGCAAGGGTGCCTGGGTAAAACGTTTCTCGTTGCGGGATTCAAAAAAGCCTCCAAAGGAGACATCAAAGAGAGTAAAGAAGTCTCCCGCCCGGATTGAAGGGGCTCCGTTGTATTCGTAATTGAATCCAACCAGGTCAGGGTCTGCGGTGATCAGGTTTCGGCCCTGGAGGGGGAAAGATAATGCTGAAATAAATAAGAAGAAAAAGAAGGAGATCAAAAAACAG
>CAZPEK010000477.1:0-2403 GCA_964585555.1 uncultured Leptospirales bacterium
GCATGCAGTGCTATGAAGGACTGGATGAAGCCAAGGCCCTCTACGAATGGGAATATGCCAAGCAGCTCCTCTACACCCAGATAATGAAAGATAAACTCTCAGCACTCATGGCTGATGAGGCAACCCTTCATGACGCGGTAGAACGCCTCTCGTCAGAAGAAGATGTCTTTTTCTCCGAGAGATTCCTTATGCCCCGCCCTATTCTAAAATCAATAACCAGCGAAAAGCGGTCAGTACTTTTAATTGATGAAATTGACAAATCTGACTCAGAATTTGAAGCCTTTCTCCTTGAGGTGCTTTCTGATTTTCAGGTCACCATCCCGGAAATCGGAACCATCACTGCAAAAGAAAAACCCTTTGTTATACTTACTTCTAACAATGCCCGTGAAATGTCTGACGCCCTGAAACGGCGATGCCTTCACCTCTATATAAATTATCCTTCCCGGGACCTTGAAGAAGTAATTGTCTCACTGAAAGTTCCCGACTGCAGCGAAAAACTGGTAAAAGAGATAGTTCGTACGGTTCACAAAATCCGTGACCTGAAGCTGAAAAAAGAACCGAGCATCAGTGAAACCCTTGACTGGGCCCGTGCACTGGTACTCCTGGGACGCGGCGAAATAGACCGTGAGACAGCAGTCAGCACATTGAACTGCATTCTAAAATACGAAAAGGATATCGAACTGGTAAAAAATAACGCCGGCAAAATCTTCCTTAACTGAGAATAATGAGTACTATTTCTCCCATATACCGCAGGCTTTATGACTTCATCGATATTCTCCGCGATGCGGCAATTAATATATCGACCGATGAGGTGCTGCAGGTATTTTCCGCCCTTGAGTATATCTCTCCTGAAGACCGGGAAATATTCCGGCAGACCCTTCAAACAACCCTTATTAAAGATTTTACCGACATACCGGTCTTTGAACGGTGCTTTAATGAATATTTTCAAGGGTTAGGGGAAGATAAGGGAGCCGCTGCCTTGCTTGAGCGTCAAAACGATAACCTGACCGGTGAAGAGGCGGGAACCATCGAAGACCTTATTGACGGTTTTCTCGACACCCTTGAAGAGAGTGATCTGTTTGCCCGGGACCCCCAGGATCTCCTCGCCCTCTTTCTTGATGAGATGGAAGAAGAGGCGCAAAGCGGCGGCGGCATGGGCAACCTCTTTTCCATGAGCCGAAGCCTTCTGGTTCAGCAGCAAAGTCGCCAGGGCCCCGCAGGAAGGGGCGAACCAACAGATCAGGAAGCCCATGGCGACCTTCTTCTTGAAATGCTGAAGAGCCGAATTGAAAAACGACGTATCGGTACTGAGATACGCGACCGGGAAGACTTTCTCTTTAACCGAAACATTCACCAGCTTACTCCTGACGAAATACGAGAAATGCGTTTTCTGATACAACGTTTCGGTCAAAAGCTGAAAAACCGAATCTCCCTGCGGAAAAAAAAGCTGAAACACGGGGGTATCGATATAAAACGAACCCTCCGGGCCTCCCTGCAGTTTGACGGTATCCCCTTCAGAATATATCATCGAGATCGCAAAATAGACCGTCCCCAGGTGGTGGTCCTCTGTGATGTCTCAGGCTCTGTCAGTCAGTATACCCGGTTTATGCTCCTCTTAACCCACTCTCTCCAGTCACTCTTTTCAAAGGTCCGCACCTTTGCCTTTATCAGCACCCTGGTTGAAATCACCGACCTTTTCATGGAAATGGACCCTGAACGGGCCATAAATTCAATATTTGAAGATACTAATTTTACCTACGGCTGGGGAAGTAATTACGGACAATCCTTTGAGCAGTTTATAGCAGGCTACAGTGACTCTCTTAACCATAAGACTACCATTCTAATTCTGGGTGACGGAAGAAATAACAACCAGGACCCGGGACTTGAAGCCTTTATGAAAATGAAAGACCGAAGCCGAAATATTTTCTGGCTTAATCCTGACCGACAGCACCTCTGGGACTGGAGTGACAGTCTTGCTACCCTCTACCAGAAATACTGCACCGAAATGAAGGAAGTAAATACCTTTCTCGATCTTTCAGATTTTATTGACCGCCTTTTCGATGACTGACAGCTTCGGGAACTGAAGCTTTTAAGTAGTTATTACTTTTTCTGCTTTACAAATATATGACCTCTATATATGTGTATTACCATTAGCATGCAGAAGTATTTTATAAAAAAAAGCCCAGAAGGGCTCTTGTCGAATGAAAAGTATTGACATTTAAAAAAAATGCATTTAATATAATGCTTTATCAATAAAGAGGAGCAAAGGTTTATGGAGATCAACTTCAAAGAAATGGGAGATCATAAAATCATTGAAGTCAGTGGAGAGGTTGACCTCTACAATGTCAGTGAGCTTAAAAAAGCATTATTCAGTATTACCGACGGTAAATTCAACAGTGTAGT
>CAZPEK010000478.1:0-2400 GCA_964585555.1 uncultured Leptospirales bacterium
ATATCAATTGAGATATTTCTTAATTTCTGATATTCCCGGTCAGTCAGTGTCTGCTGAGGGGCAACTGTAATAGAATCACCGGTGTGGATTCCCATGGGATCAAGGTTTTCAATAGAACAAATGATAACAACATTATCATTTGTATCACGCATGACCTCGAGCTCAAATTCCTTCCACCCAAGTACCGATTCTTCAAGAAGCACCTGGCTGATGGGAGATTCATCAAGCCCCTTTCGCACCAGGTCGACAAAGTCTTCCTTGTTATAAACTATATTGCCGCCAGTACCGCCCAGGGTAAAGGCAGGACGGATAATAATAGGGAGCTTGATCTGCTCCATAACCCCGATTGCCTCTTCGATTGAAGAAGCAAGCCCCGAGGCGGGAACCTCAAGGCCGATATCTATCATTGCCTTTTTGAAAAGCTCCCGGTCTTCGGCTTTCTTAATTGAAGCGACATTCGCGCCAATCAGTTCAACATTGTATTTTTCATATACTCCCAGTTCATCAAGTTCCATTGCCACATTCAGGGCAGTCTGACCGCCTACTGTGGGAAGCACCGCGTCGGGTCTTTCAACTGCTATTATTTTTTCAACAACATCGGCGGTTATCGGCTCAATGTAGGTTCTATCCGCCAGGTCAGGATCTGTCATGATAGTGGCGGGATTGGAGTTTATCAATATGACATTATACCCTTCCTCTTTCAATGACTTACAGGCTTGAGATCCGGAATAATCGAATTCACATGCCTGCCCTATTACAATAGGCCCCGACCCGATTATCAAAATCTTTTTTATATCTGTTCTTTTAGGCATGGTAACCTCATCGTGTGGACTATTTAACTGAATGGAGTTTAGGCGACAACCTGAAGACTATACGATGAAGGCTGTTTTCTCCAGACCGGTCAGGGAAATAAAATTTTCAGCACCCCGTTTTGTCAATAAAAATAACACCTGACCCGGGTTTTTATAAACCGAAATGTAGAAAAGACCGAGATAAAAACACAACAGGTATAACCAACCACTATTTTCACCTGGCGTAAAGGATTTTTCCCCTCTCCACCCTGATTTTCAGTGAATTATAGAAAAAGAGCAACCGACAATAGATATATATGCTTGACTTTGTTTTCGAATTGAAGAGAATGTCTATAAAAAAAAGATCAACACTGGTATAATAATGGGTAAAGAAGAAAAAATAAGGGAAAAGAAAAAACTAATAATTGAGGCACTTAAAAGACTCCTCGAAAAGGAAGTTTACTCCCAAATCAGCATCGAAGATGTTGCCGAGGAAGCGGGGCTTTCAAAGGGGGGGCTGCGGCACTACTTCCCCACTAAAGAAGAACTCTATGTTGAACTAATCGAAGATTTTTTCAACCAGATTGAAAAAGACAATATAGGTATCATTAAAGACCTCGACAATAGCGACAAGGCTTTCATTTCAACTCTCTACGGGGTTGAAAAATTCCTGCTGGATAAAAAAAACATTCGCATTCTCATCAACATGATTCTCTACGGATTCGAAGATGAAAAAATAATGGCACTGATTCAGAAATTCATGAGGAATCACCTTTCACTCTACGAAAATATAATCATCAATAATTATAAGGATGAGACAGTGCCAGATCCCAGGGATACACAATTTACCGGAAGAATAACCCAGATCATTCTTCTCTGCGCGGGTCTTCTCGAATCAATAGATCCGATCCAGATGGATACCCCGCGGCTGATAGAATTCGTGCTTGAAGTCTTTAAAATGAAGCCCCTGAATCAGAACTAAAAGGCAGTAAGAGCGGCCCTGATAAAACTGGTAACCGGTGCCTGCTCCCGGGCATCTTCCAGGGTCTCCCGCAGTTCAGACATGAGACTATCGGTCTGATTTGCCAGTTTATCATCATTTAAAAGCCTGGCAATAGTCCCCTTTCCACTGTTGAGCTTTGCAGTAAAATCCCTGATATTCTTTATCGAAGCATAGATATTTCCCCTGTTTTCATCGATAAGGGCAGAGATACTGGCAAAGGGATCCTGAAGGGTCCCCTTGAGGATACTGTTTTTGTCAATCATGGCATAAAGTTTCCCCTCCCCACCAGCGGGGCTTCCAGGGTCTATGTTTATCTGCTTGCCCCCTAAAACCGCGTCGCTTTTAATAAAAAGCTTATAGTTTTCATAGAGAACAAATTCATTAAAAAGCTCAAACCTCGACTCAACATATCCTTCCCGCAGGGTTATGGAATCCACCGAACCGCTGAGAACCCCGTTCACATAAATCCGGTCTTTTACCGAAAGCCCCCCGGCATCTTTAAAATGAGCGGTAAGCATATAGGTATTATCGGGATCTAATATCGCGTGACTCATAATCACCGTATAATAACCGAGTATCGTCATAGCGCAAAAGAACACAAGGCCC
>CAZPEK010000479.1:0-2398 GCA_964585555.1 uncultured Leptospirales bacterium
GGATAAGCCCGGTTACATTCAGGCTTACAGTTAAATTTTTATTTTGTGCTACATTGTACTGCTTTTTTTGAAAAACGTTAATGATTCAAACATATCCTTTCTTGAGTGTTTTAAATCAAGGAGATTTCTTTTGAAAATCTGTGTTTATTTCTAAGCTGTTTTCCTGTGATGATGTGTGTGCCCTTTATAGACATTATTTTAATATGTCCATTATCTCATCGGTATTACCCAGATCATTAAAATAATAATCAGGATTCTTTGATTTAAGAATTTCTTTATCTGTCCACCCGGTGCCTACGGCGATTGAAACCGCTCCGGCATATTTTGCGCAGGCAATATCATATTCAGTGTCACCGATTACATACATATCAGAGAAACTGATATTAAGATTAAATTCTTCTTTGATCTTTTTCTGCCCAATGGCAGGCATTTCATTACGCACTGCCGTATCATCGCCAAAGATGCCAAAGGGAAAAAAATCTTCCAGATTATGGACTCCCACCTTCATGTATGCGCTTGTTGAAAAGTTTCCTGTGAGAAGTCCTGTAATAACATCTTCACGACTCCTGAGCACGGTGAGCAGTTCGGTAATTCCCGGCATTAGTTTAACCGGAAAGGTCTGAAGGTTTTTTTCTAAAAGAGAAAAGTAACGTTTTTTCAGATCGGGAAGGCTGCTGTTGATTTTATCTTCATCCATTCCCATGATGTGAAGCGATTCCTGGAGTATCAGGGGGTCAGTTTTTCCCTGAAAGTTCAGGTCTTCCATCTCTCCTGTTGTTCCGAAGATTTCCCTGGTGGCCTGGAGGAGTGCAGCTTTTCCGGCGCTGTGGCAGTTGAGAATCGTGCCGTCTATGTCAAAGAGTATCGCTTTTATTTTTCTTTCTCTTCTTGTTCAAGCATTTCAGCAACCAGTTCTTCTGCTGTTTTGTTCTGATCGTAAAAGTTGATCTTCAGATACCGCCTTTTCGCTTCCGCCGCATTGGGATCAAGGAGCATCGCCAGTCCCACTGAAGGGAAGAAGGAGGCAATAAATAAAAGAACAGCCTGGCCGGAAGTAAAAGGCCGTGCCGCATCTTCAAATATGAAAATTATCAATAGTGTCATTATAGTGGTAAAAACTATTGCAAGGCCGGGGGTTCGTTTCAGCATATTTTTTTCCTTAAATTGAGATTAGAGCTTATTTTGGATAAGAAATTACTTTTGCCATTATTGGCAAGGAAAAAAAGGACTTTTTTTGAGTTATTATCCATCGGGGATTTTTAGCGGCACTATGCTCTGAAGCGGGTGTGTGGAGGAAAGGATTGGGAATTTTTAACGTTATTGGTCATGTGTGTGGTATGCGGGAAGTGGCTCGTTTTTGCCGCCTCAATGCACGGTAAGATACATTAACTTCCTTGACATTATCCCTGAAGGGACATAAAGTCACTCTAAGTTTTAGATACACCTGAATCTCTTCAAGTCCCCCTCGGGGGGATTTAGGGGGGAATCACCCGGGCGGTCATCACACTGCAGGATGACAATAAAATGAAACGGACAGGTCAGCGTGAAGAAAAATGAACGCATACTGATAATCGGGGCCGGTGAAGCGGGAAGTATGATTCTTGAAGAGTACCGGCGCAGGGGGCGTGCCGGTCATGTTGCCGGTTTTCTTGATGACGACCTGACCCGTTTTGCCGCATCAAAAGACGAAAGGAAAATTCTCGGAAAAACGACCGATGCGGTTGAAATAATCAAAAGTGAAAAGATATCCCGGGTGATTGTTGCCATGCCGAGTGCCGAACCCGGGGTGGTGCAGCGGATTGCCGAGAAGGTCATTCGGGCCGATGAAAGCATATCTCTGCACGTGGTTCCTTCCGCGGAGCGGTACTTTGATACGGTGCCC
Organism: uncultured Leptospirales bacterium; assembly: GCA_964585555.1. Lineage (GTDB taxonomy): Bacteria > Spirochaetota > UBA4802 > UBA4802 > UBA5550 > CAZHNW01. Next base: position 1,883 of record CAZPEK010000479.1, read on the forward strand.
CTTCTTCCTTCACTTGAAGACGTCCCGGTTGCTGATCTCCTGGGGCGTGAAGAATACCAGATAGATGTTGAAGGGATTACTGCTTCTTTTTCCGGTAAGACTGTTCTGGTTACCGGCGCCGGGGGGAGTATCGGCTCTGAGCTGTGCCGGCAGCTTTTAAAATTTGATGTGAAAAAAATTGCCGCCCTCGGTCGGGGTGAACATTCAATTTATACCCTGGTCAGGTCCCTTGAAGAATACACTTCCTTCATGAAAAATAAACCTGAAATTTCGTACCATATTGCTGATGTAAAAGATGAAGCCCTTCTGAAAAATATACTGTCAGAAGTGAAGCCCGATGTGGTGTTTCACGCCGCGGCCCATAAACATGTGCCCCTGATGGAATTTAACGAGGCAGAGGCTCTCCAGAACAACGCAGGAGGAACCCTCTCGCTTCTTAAGGCCTGTCTCGACTGCCGGGTCGGCCAGTTTGTACTGGTGTCCACCGATAAGGCTGTTCGTCCCACCAGTATCATG
>CAZPEK010000480.1:0-2384 GCA_964585555.1 uncultured Leptospirales bacterium
GAATAATATGAAAACCTTCAAGCCATGTATTTTCACCGCCATCATAATTCTTTCCTTTTTTAGTTGTGGAAGGAAATTCGGAATTGAGCGTTTTGACCGTCCCGACAACAGCCTGGCTGTGAGCATTGACCAAAAGGGGAAGGCCCTGATAAGAAGCCTCTACTGCGATATTTCTCTTCAACAGATACAGGACCGGCAGTGGGAAAAAATACTCAACAACCAGGCCCTGATCAACCCAAAACTTAAAAAGAGAATGTACCGGGTACCCAAGGTGCTTTTTTTTGAGACAACAATAAAGAATACATGGAAGTACCCTGTTGAAATTGAAAAAATTACCATCGATTACGGGAAGGTAAGCAAAAAATCCCTTACCGATACTGATATGACACTGCAGTATAAATCACCCCTCTATAAGCTCTTCAACTTCGAAGAAATATTCAAAACACGGCGAATTATCGGAAAAGAGAAACCCCTAGATACAATAAATTTCTACAGAGAAACCATACCGTATCGTATCTCCTTTATCCCTCCGGGTGACCTGGCACTAAAGATTTTTGCCCTTGAAAAACCAGAATCCCGGGTAAGGAGTTACCGCATCACCTTTTACCTGAAACTCCTTGAAAGGAAAAAAGTAATTGCCTTCAATATCATGAGATTTGAATATAGAACACGGGGAAAAAATTTCATAAAAACCAGGATAAAGAACCATGAAAATTGACATAGAAAAAGTTGCCCGCCTCTCCCGACTTGAACTTTCAGAACCGGAAAAAGAAGAATTTACCCGGCAGCTTACTGATATAATCGAATATGTTGAAAAAATTAAAGAGCTCGATACCGCTTCGGTCATCCCTGCCGATCATATAACTGATGTCAAAAATGTCTTCAGAAAAGACACGGTAGGAACCTCCCTTGATCAGGGATCTATTGCACAAAACGCCCCATCCTTTGAGAATGGACATTTCGTTGTACCAAAAATAATCGAATAGTTATCATGGACCGCCTGTTTATAGGACTACCAGTAGATCAGACTATAACAGAAAGGCTTAATCCCGTACTGGTAAAACTTTCTTCCTGCAAAGACAGGGTTAAAACAGTTTCCCCGGCTCACATGCATATAACCATGAAATTCCTCGGTAATACGGATAGTGAAACCACGGCTGAAATCCTTCAGGTTTTTCCAGAGGCATTAAAAAACCATCTTCCCATCAGCTACGATGCGGTTGGCCTTGGGGCATTCCCCTCTCTCCAGAAAGCCTCGGTTCTCTGGTGCGGCATCAAAACTGAAACCCCTGCCCTCTTAAGTCTTCATGATGACACAGAGAAAGCCATGGAAAGCCTGGGATTCAAAAGAGACACCCGTGCTTTCAGTCCCCATATCACCCTGGGACGGATTCGGAAAGGAAGAAAACTTCCCCCCCCGGTTCTTCAATATTTTCAAAAAAACAGTATCACCCCCTACGGGTCTTCCCTTTTTGATCAAATCATACTCTTTAAATCTGACTTGACGCCAGAAGGACCCCATTATACTGAATTACTTACAATCCGACTCAAACAAAAAAGGTAATTATCATGGCACAACTTCTCGAGCGCCCCCTGAAAGTAGCAGAAGATCACTATCTCTTAAAAATACAAACTGACAGCACCGAACCGGCACTGCCGGGTCAATTTATAAATATACGAGTTTCTGAAAGCACAGACCCCCTGGTCAGGCGTCCCTTTTCTATATATAACCGGGAAAAAGATATCCTTGAGATTATTATCCAGGTTGTGGGCAAAGGAACTTCAATCCTCTGTAACGCTGAACCAGGGCCTCTTGATATTCTTGGTCCCCTGGGAAAGGGATTTACCCTTTTAGAGAAGGGATCTGCGCTCCTTGTGGGCGGTGGAGTGGGGAATGCCCCTCTCTACCTTCTTGCCCGGGAACTGAAAGAAAAAGGTATCGATCTCGATATTAAGAATATGAACGAGGGTTCGCTGGATAAAATATTCGAGTCATTACAGACGATGAGTATCGATATCGACGAGGACGACGAGAGCGTCAAAATCTTCTGCGAATAGCGGAATCGTAACACACTCTATAAAGGGACAGCACCATCGTGCCGTCCCTTTTGTAATTACGTCAGAGTTTTATCGCTACGGGCAAATCGGTGCCGGTTCACCTTAATAGTAAAGCAGGTCGGGTTCGGAATGAGAAACCCGACATCTTTCTTTCACAATATTTTCTACCACCATCGCCTCTTCTTGTCATTCCCGCGTCAGGCGGGAATCCATTAATTTCGTGTCAGGTCCTGAGGCCCGCCGTATGCGGGGCTTGAAACCTGACACTCTGAAAAAGGTCTTGGTGCCCTACCCCTTGGGGTAGGTTTCCTTATTGCAATGAAATA
>CAZPEK010000481.1:0-1767 GCA_964585555.1 uncultured Leptospirales bacterium
GAAAGATCAGGAGCAAGGCGTCCCATAACGGTATTTCCCAGTAATATACCGGCCAGTATTTGCCCGATAACCGCAGGAAGCTTAAAACGGTTGAAAATATCTCCCAGTATCCGGGCAAAACCCAGCATGACCGACAGGCTGAGGAAAAGAATGACTATTTCTTCTTTTGTAAATGTATTCATATGATTATCAACAATTGTTCTTAAATTACAGTCTTTATTCTTTTAACTACTGTTTTTTTCCGGAATAATCTTTAAAGCTGGTGTGTGGGGCCCCCGCACACCAGCTTTAAAATTAGCTTTAGTCAACAAGGTCAAAGAATAATTACTGATTGAATTATAAAAATATATGACATAATATCCCCTGGGGATATACAATTTCAATTACATTTTGCTTTATGCACATCATAGGGGTATAATAAATATAGATGCTTTTATGCTTTTATCGTGCCGATAAGTACTACGAGGGTATTTTTGCCCTTGACCGGCTTTTATTAATGTTGATTTACTGGATATTATGAAAATAATCACCACATATATACTGCAGCTTTTTTTCCGTTTCAGGTATATTCGTCATCTGATCTGGACTTTTCTGGTGATTCTTTTTCTTACCCTCCTGGTTTCTATATTTTTTCCTGAAAGAAATACCGTTACGCGCCCCGTTGGTTGGGAGCGGAGCTTCTATGTGGTGCCGGCAGCCTTAAAGATAAAAAATTTTCATGCCGCTGCCCTGGGGAAACTGGTGGTGGTGACCTATGAGGGTACCGAGAAGGGACAACATGGTATATTTGTGTCTATATCTTTCAATGGGGGGATGTACTTTCAGGCTCCAGTAAAGGTTGCTGATGTCAATACGGTTATCGGTAATAACCCGAAGGTTGCGGTTGCCGGTAACGGCCATGTGTTTATCGCCTGGCAGAACCATGTGGTCGAAGAAGCGGCAAACCGGGTATACTTTTCCCGGTCAGAGGACATGGGGGCAACATGGACGGCCCCAAAAAAGCTTTTCGGTCAATATGAAATGGAAATGCTTCCACGGGTCTTTTACGATAACCGAAACCGGGTACATCTCTTTTTCCATGGTTTCAACAGCAATGTCATAAATCTTTATCACAGTATGAGCAGTGATGAAGAAAAGTTTGAGAATACCGGTGCCCTGATGAAGCTCACCGCTGACATGAAGGGGGCCTTTTTCCCCGCAATTCAGCTTGAGGGTGAAAATATCTACCTGGTCTGGCAGGGAAAGGGAAAAACCTATACTGACGATCTTTATTTTATGCGTTCTTCTAATTATGGAAGAAGTTTTAGCGGTATGGAACGAATAACCTCAAGCCCTGCCAATGACGCGGCTCCCTTTATCCTGGTGAAGAACAATACGATATATCTCACCTATCAGAACAATGAAGAAAAGTCATGGGCGATTCGTCTTCTTATCGGCAGGGGAAACGGGCGGTCATGGAGTGAAAAGCCCCTGAAAATATCCAGTACCAACACTGACTGCTTTAAGCCGAAGCTCGCCTTTTCAGGACAGAATAATCTCCTGGTTACCTGGTATGACAGCCGGGAAGGGCCCCTTCATATATTCACTTCCAAATACGATATTAGAAAAAAAAGTATTGGTAAGGAAGTCAAGCTTTCTCTCCGCCGGGGTGCTGCCCGGGATCCCCTGCCGGTTGCATCGGGAAACCGGGCGGTAGTCTTCTGGGAAGAAGGGAGCAGGCTGACTGCCAAGTACAGCGATATCTATGTCGCACCCCCGCAGGTTTTT
>CAZPEK010000481.1:1799-2316 GCA_964585555.1 uncultured Leptospirales bacterium
CCGAAGGAGAAGTGGTCCCGCAGCTCTGTTGCCCGGATAGAATGGATCCCCCCGGAAGATGAATCCGGTGTTATCGGTTACGCTACTATTGTCAGTAAGGCCGACCAGAAGGGAAGGGTTGAGGATATTAACCCGGTGATCCAGAATATTAAGGCCGGGGCAAAAAGCATTGTTCTTCCGGGGCTTGTCGACGGGATAACCTATTTCCATATCAGGGCTATTGACGGGGCAGGTAATTTCAGCCGAACCATACATTACAAGGTACAGGTGAGCTCCAATCCCCTGCCGATGCCGATTCTGGTTTCGCCAACTCATCCCCAGGGGAAAAAGGGACCTACCAATGCTCCTGTTTTTAAGTGGGCCGTTGATGACCGTGAGCGCCTCAAGGGATTTGTTTACAGCCTGTCAAGGGACTCGGCAGCCTATCCAACTCAGTTTACCACGGATTTTGAAAAATCTTTTAAAGATCTCAAGGAAGGGGCATATTTTTTCAGTCTCAGCGCTATCGTCCAGACCA
>CAZPEK010000482.1:0-2277 GCA_964585555.1 uncultured Leptospirales bacterium
GTATCTTATGCGAAAACTGGGCATTGATAAACCAAAAATTGCAGCGCTTGGAGCGTATGAGCTCGTGAACCAGAAAATGCAGGCAACCATTGACGCGGCTCTTCTGGCCAAGATGTCTCAGCGCGGCCAGATTCAAAACTGCATCATTGAAGGCCCCATGTCTTTCGACAACGCGATATCAAAGGAAAGCGCCGCCTTCAAGGGACTCGACAGCGAAGTTGCCGGCGATGCGGACATTCTTTTAGCGCCGAATCTCGAAGCGGGAAATGTTCTCTATAAATCCTTTGTATACTTTGCAAATGCAAATCCAGCGGGCATGATCATGGGAGCAAGTGTACCAGCCATCTTAATGTCCCGCACCGATTCTGTTGATGTTAAACTCAACAGCATTAAACTGGCTGCCAGTGTTAATTTTGTTTAAGGAAGTTAAAGGCATATGATAAAAAAACTGATACTTGCCATCAATCCAGGGTCAACCTCAACAAAGATTGCCCTCTTTAAAAGGGAAGATCTGCTCTTTGAAAAGACCCTTCGTCACAGCAGTGACGAGCTCAAAAAATTTCCTGATATCATCAGCCAGTACGGTTTTCGAAAAGACCTGATCGTTGATGCGGTCAACGAATCTGACTTTGAACTAAATGACATCGCGATAATCGTTGGCCGGGGGGGAGCTCTGCGCCCCATTGCATCGGGGACCTATATTGTTAACGAAGCAATGAAAAAAGACCTTGTCGACGGCGCCGCCCGGACTGGCCATGCAAGCAACCTCGGTGGACTTATAGCCGATGACCTTGCCCGGTCTATTCCCGGGGCCCGGGCCTGTATCGCCGATCCACCGGTGGTTGACGAGCTCCAGGATCTGGCCCGATTCGCTGGTCATCCAGACTTTGAACGTGAATCAATCTTTCACGCCCTGAACCAGAAAGCAGTAGCCCGCAGACACTGCAAAGCCCTGGGACAAAGATACGAAGAGTCAGACCTTATTGTTGCCCATCTCGGAGGCGGCATCTCCGTGGGAGCCCACTCACACGGACGGGTTATCGACGTCAATGATGCCCTTGATGGTGACGGTGCATTTTCTCCTGAACGAAGCGGTTCCCTTCCAGCGGGGCAGTTGGTAAAGCTCTGCTTTTCCGGGAAGAAGACCATCAAAGAAGTTAAAAAAATGCTTGTCGGCCAGGGAGGAATCTCCGCCTATCTCGGGACCAGCGACATGAAGGTAGTTGAAAAGCGTGTTGCCGAAGGCGATCATAAAGCCGCCCTTGTCTACGACGCCATGGGCTACCAGGTGGCAAAGGAGATCGGTGCCATGTTCACGGTCCTGGAAGGAAATGTTGACGCGATTATTATCACCGGCGGCATAGCCTACAGTGACATGCTCATTGAAAAACTGAAACAACGGGTCGGAAAACTTGCGCCGATCCATGTATATCCCGGCGAAGATGAACTGGAAGCCCTTGCCCTAAACGGACAACTGGTTCTTGAAGGCTCAATTAAACCGATAGATTATTAATAATCATGAAAGCCCGGCAAAGGCATTCGCGAGGCTCTTATGTTTTTCTAAATAGTTTCAACCTCGGCGACACAGGTATCATTTCCCCGCACCCCATGCTGGCCGAAGATGCTACATCACTTCCCAGAAAAAATCGACCCACCTGTCTTCAGCAACCATTTCACCTGTAATAATATCCGGAGCATTACTCTTAGAGATAAGACAGACGGTATCAAAATCAACATGGGGATATATATCATGTATTTTTCTCACCGTGTTTCCACTGTCATAAATATCATCACAGAGCAAAAAGTAGCCCTCGGCCAGATCAGGCTTCAGGCCGATTTGAAATTCAAGCTGTTCTTTTCCACTGTATGAAGATATTTCAAGGTAGTACATGGGGAGCTTCAAATGCCGGCTCATAAAATATGAAAGGAAGAAACCTCCCCTTAAGGGGCAGAGTATCCCCTTATAGGCGCAGCCTCTTTTTTTTACTTCCTCAAGAAGACGGTGGCTCAGGGTGACAAAATGTTCAGGTGTTAACAAATAATTTTTCATTGTAATCACTTCAGGATAAAGGCAAAGATTGAGATAACCGCCATTACTACAATAACACCATTCAGTTCTTTTACTTTACCGGTTATCAATTTAATAAAGACATGGGCGATAAATCCCGCAGCGAGTCCCCTGGTGATAGAAAATGTAAGGGGCATCAATACAATAATCAGAAAAGCGGGCACAGCCACATCGATTTTACCAAAATCTACATTTTTTAAATCAGCGAA
>CAZPEK010000483.1:0-1101 GCA_964585555.1 uncultured Leptospirales bacterium
GGTGAAGTAATCACCTGCCTCCTACTCGATTGTTCTTCAACATTCGTTCCGTTATAGAAAGATTGTGTCAATGGACCAGCACCAAAGCCTCGCTCTTAACGTTATAAGAACCTTCAAATAAATCCGCGCTATAAAGCATTCAGCTGTGATAGAGTAAAATGCTCAGTTCATGGTGTAAAGTTTTCGCAAACCTGCAGTGCAATAAGGGCATAAAAACTTCCTTTTTTAAATATTTCCAGTAGTTATTGCAAAATTAACAGAAAAAATACTGCAATATCGTACGCTTATCGAATTCTGATCATTTCCTAAAAACTTCTTTCCGGTTGCATATAAATATATTATCTATTTAATAAGCAAACCGACCATACGGATTTAAAAAAATGTTGACTTTTGCACTATGTTGCATTAGAAATGACGTATTCGAGTGAATGTTCACTCAAAAGTACGATTTTCGTAAACCCATCATCGGGGGCATACAAAGCGCAGGTTCTCGGGCGAATTCTGACGCAGCCGGTGAAAGGGATTCGAAGGCATCACATCACATAATAAATTTTTAATCACCTGGGTGGCAGGGCGGGAAGTTCTCTACCTAAAAAGTGAACAGTGTTTAGATGTGCTAGACTGAAATGTCGCTCGGGCTTTTTCGCAGCAGAAAGCAGATTATGTTCAGATCGTTTTATTACTACGAAATGGATGTAATGCAGATAGTTGAACGATTTGAGTTTTATCTAAAAATATAAAAAGCCATTGCTGGAGCTCTCGAATGAGGAAAATACTCCCTGTACTGTTTTTCCTCCTGGTATTGATGTGCCTCTTTACTGCAGGCTGTGTATCAACCAGGCAGATGGATGTTACCTATGTCTACCGTGCGCCTTTAAAGAGCATGGAGTCTGCTCAGCTTCTCGCCGGGGCGGCTGAGGCGGATATAACCCCGCCCCCGGGCCTTCCCACGGCGGGTCATTCAATATTTGGAAAAGACGGGCAGGGGTTTCGAACCCGTCTCAAGGTGCGGGCCATCTACCTGAAGCCACCGAAAGGAAAGCCCGTTGTTCTGGTTCAGGGAGACCTGCAGTCCGGTTCACTGGTTGCTCTGTGCCCTTA
>CAZPEK010000483.1:1111-1793 GCA_964585555.1 uncultured Leptospirales bacterium
CCGATGTCGGTGCTGGTGGACTTGTCTTCAGTGGACCTCATACCCACTCAGGCACGGGAAATTGTTTCAGCTGTCGTCTCTACAATGATAACGCCTCTAACCGGAAGGGGTTCAATGAAGACTACTTTAACTTCCTTACCCGTCAGATTTCTCAAGCTGTCATTAATGCTTACAGTTCACGTAAACCGGCACGCATCGCCACGGGAAGCACCACGGCCCGGGGGGTGACTAAAAATCGAAGCTTGAAGCCCTATCTCAGAAACAGAACAGTGCAGAATCTGAAGACGAAACCGACAGCCCTCGAAGCGGTTAATCCTGATATGCACATTATCCGGATCGATGCCCTTGACAAAAGTGATAACCGCTATAAGCCCCTTGCTGTTTACAGCAATTATTCCATTCACGGCAACACAAACGCAAAGGAGCTTGATGATCTTTACAGCGGGGATATCTACGGATTTTTTGAGCGGGATGTGGAATACCGTCTCATGAAAGCCTATAAGACCCCATGGAAAATTATCCACGCTGCGGCTAACAGCACCCATGGTGATAATAATCCGAATTACAGCGACGAGAGACCAGAGACCTTTAAAGACATGAAGCAACTTTCTGACATTGCCACGGAGGCTGCGGTAAAACTGGTGAAGTCTCTTGATAATAAGTATCTTGAAAAGCCCGTTAT
>CAZPEK010000483.1:1803-2275 GCA_964585555.1 uncultured Leptospirales bacterium
AAAAGATAATAAGATAGGGAAGATAACCATTGCCCGACGGCCCGTGGTTGGCGCAGCAAACGCAGGAGGAGCCTGCGGCAGGGGAAGAGACAACTGGATGTCCTCTATTCCGATGCTGGGGCCAGGCTGGCCGAGAAAAATATTCTATAAAGGCGAGCAGGGCCATAAGCGGACCCTGGGCGGGCCTTTTCAGTATCTCGTTCTTTCAAAGGAAGAATTTCCTCACCGGCTTTTTGTCCAGGCGGTACAGGTGGGCGACACAGTGCTTCTTCCTCTCCCCTGGGAAGTTACGTATGAAATGGGTAAGTGTATGTCTGCACAGGCCGCCGTTTCGGGGAAAAAACACGGCCTCAAACAGGCAAAACGCTATGTGGTAGTCAGCTGCTCAAACGGCTATTTCGGCTACGTAAACACTCCGGAAGAATATACCCTTCAATATTATGAGGGGGGAACCGATATAGTCAGAGGCAAT
>CAZPEK010000484.1:0-2271 GCA_964585555.1 uncultured Leptospirales bacterium
ACAATCACTTTCTACCCCTGGTCTTATACTCAGTAAGCTCTTCATCTCTGATAGTAATACTGCTGCTTTTTTCCCGAAGCTTTCGGGCATAGAGAAGCTGCTCCTGAGGCGAGGCCGGCGTACTGGTTGTTGCCTTTTCGATTATATAAATAATCTCGCTGTTGATACTGCGACGATTTCGGGCTGCCCGCTCTTTCACCCGCGTATAAAGCTGGTCAGGAATATTTTTTATTGTTATTGCCGGCATGTGCCTTCTCCTCTATTGATAGCATTATGGTATCAATATGGTTGCAGGTTTAGCATTCGTCAAGAAAAAGTAATGTATATTACTGGAAAAAGTCTCTTAAAGCCCCCTCCGGGGGTTGGGGGGGGGCTTACGACTACTCAACCCCATTCTGAATCCGGCATGCCTTCACCGTATTAGCAAGCAGCATGGTAATCGTCATCGGCCCCACCCCGCCGGGAACCGGCGTAATAGCTGAAGCCTTTTTAGAAACCCCTTCAAAGTCTACATCACCGACAAGCTTTGTCTTTTCCGGGTCATCGGGATGAGGAATCCGGTTGGTGCCCACATCGATGACCACAGCCCCTTCCTTCACCATATCGGCGGTAATGGTACCGGGACGCCCCGCGGCAACGACCAGAATGTCTGCCTGGCTGGTGTAGTAGCCGATATCTTTGGCTGCTGTATGGCAGACCGTCACAATACAGTTGGCCCGGTCACTTTTTTGAATCATCATGTTGGCAACGGGCTTGCCGACTATGTTGCTGCGCCCCACGACCACCAGGTGCTTACCCTTAAGGTCTTTAACATTTCTGACTATCATCTCCTGAACGCCGTAGGGGGTACAGGGATAGAAACAGTTATCATCACCAATAACAATTTTCCCCACATTGGTAGGATGAAAACCATCGACATCCTTTATCGGGTCAATGCGGTTAATGACCTTTTCTTCATCAATATGCAGGGGAAGGGGAAGCTGCACCAGGATGCCGTTGACTTTTTTGTCTTTATTGAGTTTATCAACCAGTTTTAAAAGATCTTCTTCTGTGGTGTCTTCCGGCAGCTTGTGCTCATATGAAGTGATTCCCATTTCATCACAGCCTTTTTTCTTCATGCGTACATAGACTTCTGAAGCCGGGTCATTGCCCACCAGTACCACTGCCAGGCCGGGAGTGAGGCCTTTGTCTTCCTTTAAAATATCTACTTCCTCTTTTATATCAGTTCGTATCTCAGCTGCGAGCGCCTTGCCGTCAATTATTGTGGCCACGATAGTCCTCCTGACTCTGGTTAAAATATTAATTCAACTCTGACATACCCTCCGGTGATTTCAAGGATTTTCGTTAAATATACACAAAAGTTTTAAGATATAATGGGGCTCTGAGCCTTCCTGCCAGTCCCTCCCCCGGCTCGAGGGTTCTTTAAGCATCTCAGGAGCATGGACCTCGCCACCCCCGGAAGGGGTTCAACGCCTATAGCTGTATCAACACTCCAGCACTCAAGTCCCCCTCCGGGGGATTTAGGGGGCCCTCTAGAATATTTCGGGGGAAAACCTCTTGACATGGATGGTATAATAAAAAAAAATTTTCACTTGTTTCATAATCAGCACTATCCAGGAGAAAACCATGGCAATACCACTACGCAGTGAATTCAGCACGAAAGGAAGAAAAATGGCCGGGGCCCGAAGCCTCTGGCGGGCAAACGGCATGAAAGAAGAAATGTTCGGCAAGCCGATTATCGCCATTGCCAATTCATTTACCCAGTTTGTTCCCGGGCACGTCCACCTTCATGATATCGGTCAGGAAGTCAAGGCCCTCATCGAAGCGGAAGGCTGCTTCGCCCCTGAGTTCAATACCATTGCCATCGATGACGGCATCGCCATGGGTCACAACGGTATGCTTTATTCCCTTCCCTCCCGGGAACTGATTGCAGACAGTGTTGAGTACATGTGCAACGCCCACATGGCTGACGCCCTGGTCTGCATCACCAACTGCGACAAGATCACCCCCGGCATGCTCATGGCGGCCATGCGCCTTAACATCCCGACAATCTTTATTTCCGGGGGCCCCATGGAGGCGGGAGAGCACAAGGGCAGAACCAGAATAAGCAAAAGAGGTCGCCCTAAGCTTAGAGCTCTATTGTACAGGGCCGTTAGGCCGCTAGTATCTAAAAATAAAGAATTCAAAATCCTGCATGAATACTATACAACCCGAATGGTAAATCCGCTTAAAAAACAGCAGTCCATGATTGCTTTATGTTGCAAGTTGATC
>CAZPEK010000485.1:0-2224 GCA_964585555.1 uncultured Leptospirales bacterium
ACCATCATTCGCGTGATAGGTGAAGGTATCAACACCGTCATAATCCTCGTCAGGGGTGTATTCAACCTGGTTTCCCGAAACTGCAGAAAGAGAACCATGACCAGGCTGAGCGTTAATAACATAACTGAGTGCATTGCCCTCTGTGTCAGTGGCGGAGAAAGTAATGGTAACTGATGAACTTTCAGTCGTGCTGCCTGAAACGTTAGACGATACAGGAGCATCGTTGACCGGTCCAATGGTAATGGTTACTGTGGCAATATTGCTGTCGAATTCGCCGTCATTGACATGAAAGGTGAAGCTGTCAGAGCCATTGTATTCAGAATCAGGGCTGTATGTCCATTCTGCACCGTTGACCTGGGTCAGGGTTCCATGGGTCACGTCAGTATCGATAACATAGGAAAGAGTATCTCCTTCTTTGTCGGATACTGAAAGAGTGATGCTCCTGTCAGTGTCTTCAGGTGTGCTTACGGCACTGTCGTAGGCAACAGGGGCCTTGTTCTTTGCTGAAGAACATGCACTGGTAATGCAAAATATACCCACAAACAGCAGTGCCGGCATGGCGGCATAAAAAAAATAATGTGAAGAAGGGAACGGGGAAAATCTGGATAGTTTTTTCATATTGTCCTCCCAATAAGCAGTAGTGTTTTTTATATGATCTGGTAAGGCTTTTATATATATTCTAACACTGTATAAAAATATCTGGAAAAATCCCTTCCTGGACAGGGAGAGGGGAAGAATACGGTAAAGAGCTTGTACCCTTTTTTATCTTAAAACAAAATGAAATCATATTTTTCAGGGTGTAGTCAAGCTTTTTTTAGATAAGTTAAATCAGTAAAAAGGGAGGGGCTCCCCCCTTTAATCGTGTTTAAAAAAGTTCTCAAATTTTTTTATTGACACCAATGATATAAAATTCTTATAAAAAACAAATAATGAAATTATCAACAAAAAGTGAATACGCCTGTCTTGCCCTTCTGGACCTTTCGCAGTACTATGGTCAGGGCCTGATCAAAATAGACGATATATCAAAACGTAAAAAAATTCCAAAGAAATTTCTTGAGCAGATTCTTCTTTCCCTTAAAAGATCAGGATACCTGAAAAGCAAAAGAGGAGCAGACGGAGGATACAGCCTGGCAAAAGACCCCTCTAAAATCAGCCTTGCGGAAATAATCCGTCTCATGGACGGCGCCCTCGCGCCAGTTGAATCAGTAAGCAAATATTTTTATGACAATACCCCAATTGAACAAAGCAAAGCCCTTCTGAATATATTTCGCGATATTAGAGACTACATTTCCAATAAAATGGAAGAAACCACCTTTAAAGATTTACTGTAAATCCGAAAAGATAGTTCATTGCTTAATCTTAAAAATAATGATCTTTAAAAAATTGAGACCATTATATCTACTGAACGGCCGCCAGTAATAAAGAATCCCAGGAAAATATTTTTGGTATTATTTTCCAAAAGCAAAGTATAGATAAAATACAGCAGTATACCGGCACCACCCACTGCCATAGTTTTTCGGGCAGGACCCTCGTCGCATAAGGAGCCGCTACTATCGCAACCATACTGCCAAGCATCATCGATGGGAGCAGAATAAAGTCAATATTCACGCCGGATCCGAGCAGCGCGAACCAGACAAAAATAGACACAAGGCATACCGAACCCTCAGACAAAGAAGTAACTGCCATCATGGTTTTTGCAGGAATACCAGACATTATTCCCCCGATTGTTACCACCGGACCATATCCTCCTCCCCCGACACCCTTATTAAAGCCCGCAAGGGCGCCAAAGAGAAACATCTTCTTTGGGCGATACTCTTTTTCGATTCCGGATTTAATTAATGAAATAAACCCCATGGCAAGAAGGAGAACCGCTACATATAACTGTATCCATATCTTTGCTACCTTAAAAATTCCATACACCGATGTGACTGAAAAAGTTACCGCCAGACAGCCGACACCTCCAATGATGAGCCAAAGTTTTATTGTTTCAGACATGGGTCTGAGATGCCATCTGACATTGTCGAGCTCATTGTGGAGGTATGCGCTGCAAAGCCCCGCTGCTCCCTGTTGTATCATAACAGCAGGGACTATCTGTAGCGGGTCGAAACCGTACAGGAGCAGCAGAGGAGTAAAAGCCGTGCCGTATCCCATTCCTGCTGAAGCATCAAGAAATTCGAAAACAATTGCAGCAAGGACAACCCACCATATGATGCCCCAGTTGCCG
>CAZPEK010000486.1:0-2203 GCA_964585555.1 uncultured Leptospirales bacterium
TTGAGGTGATGTACTATGAAAAAGATTGAAATACTCGGAGGCGGATGCGCAAAATGTGATAATCTCCAGGCGCTGACAGAAACGGCGGCAAAAGAGCTGGGGCTTGAATATGAAATATCAAAGGTTGGTGATTTTAATAAAATATCATCCTATGGTGTGATGGTTACTCCCGCCCTTGTAGTCGATGGTGCCGTTAAAGTAAGCGGGAAAATTCCTTCTCTTGAAGCGATTAAAGAGATGTTAAAATAAAAAAATAAATGGAAACTGTTATGCATAAAACTGGATTGTATCTCACGCTTCTGCTTTTTGTTTTTTCTTTTCTGGCATGCGGTAAGACTGAAAGCGCTATGAAACCGCTGGTGAATGAAAGTCTTAATGCATTAGCGGTGAATAAAGAAAATACCGGTAATTCCTCGGAAAAAATGATCAACAGTAGCCTGGTGACCTTTGTCGAGATCGGCTCACTGCGCTGCATCCCCTGTAAAATGATGCAGCCCGTTATGGAAAAGGTAGCTGACAGGTATGGGAAAAAAGTAAAAATTATTTTTCATGATGTCTGGACACCTGACGGGCGGCCCTATGCAAAAACCTATGGAATAAGGGCAATACCGACCCAGGTTTTTCTTGATAAAAAGGGAAAGGAATTTTTTCGTCATACTGGTTACTTCCCCTTTGAAAAAATAGAAGCCCTGTTGACCTCACATGGTGTCAGGTAGGTAATCAGTGGAAGGTGTATTTTCGCAGTTATCCATGATGCTTTCGGAAAGTACCGGGCTGGCCCTCCTGGCATCTTTTACCTGGGGTGTCTTGAGTATTGTCCTCAGTCCCTGCCACCTTTCCAGTATTCCCCTTATTATTGGTTTTATAAATCAGAAAGAGGTTCCCTCGGTTGGGAGGGCGGCTCTTATCTCAACGCTCTTTACCGCTGGTATTCTTTTGGCCCTGGTCGTGATAGGGGCTGGCACTGCAATGGCAGTGAGGCTCATGGGGGACTCGGGGCTTCCCCTGCAGCTTATGGTTGCATGCATAATCATTCTTTTCGGCCTGCATCTCATGGAGATTGTAAGGATCCCTTTTCCTGATCAGGATGGTCAAAAGTATGCCGGTATGAAGCGGGGACTGCTCACGGCATTTATCCTCGGGATTGTAATGGGAACAGCTCTGGGGCCCTGTTCTTTTGCCTTTCTTGCTCCCCTCATCGGCATTGCACTCGCTTCTTCACAGGATGCATTTTCTTCGCTCTTTCTCTTTGCCGCCTATGGACTGGGGCATGGTGCAGTTATTGTTCTGGCTGGGACCTTTTCCGGAGTACTGGGTAAATATTTAGACTGGAATGAACAATCCGGGGCGGTGCTTGTTGTAAAAAAAATATGCGGCGTACTGGTTATATGCGCCGGACTGTATATTGGGTATACCGCTCTACAGGGATACCTGTAAATTAAATCAGGAGTGCAGCTATGACTGAAGGAACTGTAAAAAAATTGTCCTTTATGGACCGTTTTCTGACTCTCTGGATATTCGGCGCCATGGCGTTTGGTATTGCCTTCGGGTATTTTATTCCCGGGACGGTAGATTTCTGGAACGGCTTTCAATACGGGACTACAAATATTCCTATTGCTATTGGTCTTATCGTCATGATGTATCCGCCACTGGCTAAGGTGAAATATGAAGAGCTGGGAGACATTTTTAAAAACTGGAAGGTTCTCCTCCTCTCCCTGGTTCAGAACTGGGTCATTGGACCCCTTCTTATGTTCTTTCTTGCCATCACCTTTCTCGGGGCCTATCCTGATTACATGGTGGGGCTTATAATGATTGGCCTTGCCCGGTGTATCGCCATGGTCATTGTCTGGAATGATCTCGCGGAAGGAGACCGAGAGTACGCCGCGGGCCTGGTTGCCTTTAACAGTATATTTCAGATTTTATTTTACAGCCTCTATGCCTGGATTTTTATTACTAAACTTCCCCCCCTTCTCGGTCTTAAGGGAGTAGCGGTGAATATAAGCATGGGGCAGATCGGCGAGTCGGTTTTAATATATCTCGGGATTCCATTTTTTGCCGGTATGCTTACGCGTTTTTTCTTCATTAAATTAAAGGGAAAGGAATGGTACGAGGAAAAGTTTATTCCGAAAATCAGTCCCCTTACTCTTGCGGCTCTTCTTTTTACAATAATTGTCATGTTCAGTCTTAAGGGTGAGTTTATTGT
>CAZPEK010000487.1:0-2181 GCA_964585555.1 uncultured Leptospirales bacterium
GATCATTTGTGCTTGGTTTCAGTCTAAAATTATTTCCATATTAGAAACTAGAATGATGACTAATTTGAAAATGAAATATTTCAAACATATCATAAAATTAGATTATAATTTTCATACAACACATAAAACAGGGTCTCTTATATCTAGATTGGGCAGGGGTGTTTCTGCTATAGAAAGAATAACAGACTCTCTTCTTTTTTCCTTTGTGCCAGTTTTATTACAAATAGGAATTGTGTTTTTATTAGGCAAAGTATAATGTAATTAGAAAGGAAGTAAAAGCAGACCTCACTGACATGCAGGAGCGTCACCGCACTGCAGGAAAACTGATAGGTACAGAGCTGGAAAAAGAAAATCCCGACATGGCGTCTCTTGTTAAAACGGCTAAAGAGACCCATGGTAAAAAACCGGAAATTTTCAACAAGTATGCTGACCTGCTTCTTGGCTTTTACAACTCACTGGACAGTGAACAGCAGGCAAAGGTTATCGAAAAACTTCGGGATCATGCCGATCGTTTCAAATGTGAATAAGTACCGTGATGCTTCCCGGAAGAGGAGTATCGAAACCTCTTCCGGGTATTTGATTATTCTACGCCTGCAGTTTTTTCAATAATCTCCCGGGTATTCTTTGACAATCCTTCAGTAGCAAGAATTTTATCAAGCTCATCTTTGACCATTCCCCTTCGTGTACTGTCAAGCCTGCCATAGAGCTTAAAAACCGTAGAGAGCCGTGAGGCAATCTGTGGATTAAAGGCATCAATTTCTATAATCTTGTTTCCAAGGTACCGGTACCCTTCCCCGTTTTTAGCATGGAAACGAGCCTGGTTGCTTCCGAAGGCCCCGACCAGACTTCTCACCAGGTTTGGAACCTTCATGTCAAAGACCGGGTCATGCTCAAGTTCCACGACCCGATCGAGAATCTTCTCATAGGGGGCTGAAGCCTGAACGGCAAACCATTTGGTCATTACCAGCTGGTTTTCCTTCCACCGGTCGTAAAAGATCTGTAGAGAAGTATAGTCCGGCCCCTCTGCACCATGGGCCAGAAGAGAGAGAGCGCCGAAACTGTCAGTCATATTTGCCGCTTCATTAAAATGCTTTTTTGCCATGTCCCTGGCCGCCTCTGATCCCGAGGCGCAGAGATAGTCGAGGGCCCTGAGACGCAGGTCCCTCTCTCCGATAGATTTAATATCGAGGCTGTATTCTCCTTTCTGATCAAGGGAGTGGTAGAGCTTTTCAAATTCTTTATAGAGGGCCGTACCGATTTCACGCTTCATAAACCTGCGGGCTTCATGAATGGCATCAAAATCAATTATCTTGTATTCCTGTGCCATGAGCGACTCTCCCGGAAGTGCCGTCACCAGGGAACAGAATGAATTATCGATGGAGTTGTCGGTAATAATTTTTTTAAAGGCATCAAGAAGTCCCTGGTCAACAGTGGGTTTTTTACTTTCCTGTATATCGGCGATACAGGTTTTCATGAAATGCCGTGATACTTCCTGTCCGGCATGCCACCGGTTTACCGGGTCGCTGTCATTGGCAAAAAGAAAAAGATAATCTTCAATTGAAAGATTAGTTTCAACAAGAACAGGTGCGGAAAAGTTTTTATTAAGGGAAGGAAGAGGCGCCTCAGGTATATTTTCAAATACAAATTTTTCTTTTTTCTTCTTAAGGTGAAGCAGCCTTGTTTGACTTCCTTTTGTATCAAGGGGAAGTTCCTTTCCATCTTTCCCCAGAAGGCCCACTGCAAAGGGGATGTGCATCGGCTCTCTTCCCGTTGAAGCTGCCGTTTCGGGAACCTTCTGACCGATGGTGAGCGTGTAGCGTTTCGAGGCTTCATCATAACTTCCTTCAACACTCACTACGGGAGTACCGGCCTGGCTGTACCACAACATGAACTGGGAAAAGTCTTCCCCTGAGGCAGTCTCCATTGCTGCGACAAAATCATCACAGGTAACCGCCTTTCCGTCGTGGCGTTTAAAATATTCCTTCATGCCGGCCTGAAACTTTTCCTCGCCGATAATCGTATGAATCATCCGAATGACCTCGGCCCCTTTCTCATAAACCGTCAGGGTATAAAAGTTATTCATTTCGATATAGCTGTCGGGGCGTATCGGATGGGCATTGGGCCCCCCGTCTTCGGCAAACTGCATGGTCTTAAGGTCAAGGACATCACTGATTCGCTTAA
>CAZPEK010000488.1:0-2179 GCA_964585555.1 uncultured Leptospirales bacterium
CTCCTTTCTTCAAAATTAAGTGGGAGAGGGTGCGCCGTAGGCGGGGTGAGGGCATTAAGTTAACTTGTGGGTAGACATTAGGGCTGTCAGGTGACGTTCAAGTCTGATTTGGTTCTATTACACTGAAATCGGTGTTTTAATTATGCAGATAAAAATGTGTAAAAGATTGCATATTCGTGAATGATTCTTCACAAAAGTATTGACATGATTGGTAAACACGGTATAAAGTCGTATCATCAATTCTTTGAACGGAGGAATAATTTTTTATGAATGTTAAACTTATTACCAAGGTAACACTTGTTGCCTTTCTTGTTGCCTTTGGCGGAATGAGCATGGTTTCTGCTGCAGATCCCGTTGAAGGTCTCTGGAAAACCGTCGCTGATGAGGGAGAAAACAAAGGAAAAGCAACTTCTTATGTTAAAATTTATCAGGAAAAAGGTGTCTTCAAGGCCAAGATTGTCAAGCTTCTCATTGATCCCCCTGATTCTAAATGTGACAAGTGCAAGGGCTGGCGTAAAGACAAGCCTGTTGTTGGCATGGTCATTGTATGGGGCATGAAAAAGGACGGCGATAAGGAATATGAAGGCGGAAAGATTCTTGATCCCGGTAATGGAAAGACCTATGGCTGTAAGATGGAACTTCTCAGTAACAACAAGCTGAAAGTTCGTGGTTTTATCGGCTTCAGTCTCCTGGGAAGAAACCAGTACTGGTGGCGCGTTAAGTAGTTCTCTGAACTTATTTTAAAAAAAAGAGGGATGGCGTTTTTTAACGCCGTCTTTCTTTTTTAGAAAATCAGCTTAAAAAGCCCTCGTTTAACCACCATCGTAATGACCGCTGCGGCAAGTCCCGCCACAAAAATAATCTCGATGTCAAAAAGCTCTGCTGCACCCCGTTTTTTTCGAAGATAATTCCGAAAAAAGAACGCAACAATACAGAAAGAGATAATGAATATTCCGACTTTGAGAAGATAGGGGATTATCAGCTCCATCCTTTCAGCTCTCTACCTGATAGCCCGCATTTTCTACCGAAGTTTTCAGGGCTTCCTCATCGAAGTCCGTACCGGTGATGGTTGCCAATGCCTTGTCCAGGTCTACGTTAACTTCCTCTACCCCCGAAACTTCTTTCAGGGCTTTTTCTACGGCCATTGTGCAGTGGCCGCAGCTCATGCCTGAGATTTTTAAGGTTTTTTTGCTTTTCTGGCTCATGGTTTTTTCCTTTACTTCTTTTCTTTATGTTTCATGAAATATACTCATGTTACAGATATAAATTTAATTTTACAGAAAAATGCGTTTGACAGAGGAGGAGCGGGGGGTACTCCATTGCATTACCGGGCTCTTTTTATATGACAGGGGCCTGAGTTTTTCGGGTGAGGAAGTTTATATGAATCAGGACCAGGTCGTAGAAAATTTAATTAAGCTCGATGACACGGTTGAAGACTTTACCGTAACCTTTTCCGGAAAGGCGAGCAAAAAAGTCGATGGACTTTACAAACCCGAGGGACATGAGATACTGATTCATAACAAGAATCACGCCAGCGATAATGCCCTGATGTATACGGCAATTCATGAGTTCGCTCATCATATTCAGTTTACCACTTCCCCCAAACCTGTTTCCTCAAAATCTCATACAACATTTTACTGGAATATCCTTCACCGGCTTCTTAACAAGGCGGAAGAGCTGGGGATCTACAAAAATATTTTTGAAACAGAGCCTGAGTTCATCAAGCTTACTAAAGAAATAAAAGAGAAGTATCTTCATGAAAATGGAAAGCTGATGAAAGAGTTTGGGCAGCTTATTACCCATGCTTATGGACTCTGTATTGAATATCATACCAGCTTTGATGACTACATGGATCGTGTCCTGGGGCTTCACCGCGCCACGGCTAAAAAAATCATGAAGTTTCATACCCAGGATCTCAACCCTGAGATAGGTTATGAAAATATGAAAACTATTGCCGCTATCAGCGATGATGATGTCCGGGGGCTTGCCCAGGAAGCTTTTCTTCAAGGCCAGAGTCCTGACATGGTGAAGGAGCAGTTTACCTCCCGGGAGCTTCCTGATTCACGTCTTGAATGGCTCAAGCAGGAGCGTGAGCGCCTTGAGCAGTCCCTTGAGAAACTCACTATAAAGCTGGCTAATGTGGAACAGCAGATTAACGATTTTTCGTAACGCGCCGCAG
>CAZPEK010000489.1:0-2157 GCA_964585555.1 uncultured Leptospirales bacterium
AGCACTTCAGGATTTTTAACCTGGTCGGCAGCATTTTCGGCCTGCAGGTCCATGGCAGCCTGCACCTCTTCTATTGATGACGTAATCTCTTCAGAAGACGCAGCCTGGTTCTGAGTACTTTCAGAAAAGCTCTGAGATGTCGAAGCCATGTCAGTTGAAGAATGGGCAAGTTCGCTGGAAATACTGTTTACCGAATTAAAGATTTCTTTGATTTGATTATATTGATTTTTATTTTTATCATTTTCAAGCTTGACATCATTCATCGCATCCAGGCTCAGTTTTGTAATAAGCAGGGCAATCGCAAAAGTAAGCATGGTTGCCAGAAGTGAATCTATCATTCCTGTCTGGGCGACCTGGGAATCAATTAAACCATCAGCCTTGATTTTTAAAAAAAGGATAATATTCCCCCCTGAGAATATGGCAAAAAGAACCGTTGTCCACCTCCGGGTACAAAAAAGTGAAGTAAAAACAATAATGGCGGGCGCAAGGTGAATCATAGAAGAATATCCCATCAAGGGAGTTTCGACTAACTGGTAGGCGACCCCGATGATCACGGTCAGTGTGGCGGCAAAGGAAGTAATATTTGACGCAGCATTATAATACCCGCGTCTTAAAATAAAAAGACTCAGGAGACATCCAACCAGGGGCGGCAAAGCCAGTGCCAGGGGACGAACAATGTCACCCCTGAGAACATACACAAGAGGGGGCACCGGCAAAACGAGAAGAGCAACGGTAATGTTCATGTATATCAGCAATACCGCCTTTCTCTTAACAATCATCGACGGATCCTTTAACCTTTCTCGAAAATACCACTGCATTTTTTTTAAGACACCTGATTCGTCTTTCTTCACGACAACCTTTGTGTTCATAACAATCTCTCCATTCGCTACGGCAAATTGGACATGCGTCCAATTTAGTGCCATATTACTCGTCTTTACTGCTTTTCTAAGTCAGGAAACTCTTTTAATATTTTTTGTGGGGAAGTGTATCTTTTAAGACGCCCTTATTAACTATAACATCCCCTTAAATTCTGGTAACGATTTCACATAATATTAGCGAGCCGCATCTAAAAAGCAAGACATTTTTAGACAAAAGAAAATCATTGTCATATTTTGATAAATTTTTTCCACCCATCCCCCCGCAAGGGGTTCAGCACCTTTGGTTTATTATCCTTTGCCGGTACTAAGTCCCCCTGCGGGGAATCAGGGGGCGACCAGCAGCGTATATTATCCCACAGATAGAAAAGAAAATACTTGCACATAACTTCCTTTCCTGTAAGATACAATATCCGGAGGAAAACCATGAAACGAAAACTTTTAATCCCCCTCATCATACTTTCATTTTGTATCCCTGTCATCTCGCTGGAAGTCGATGTTGATGAACTGAAAAGTAAAAAAATCGAATTTGAGAACTACCAGGGAAAGCCCCGAAAGATTGACCCCGTCAAAGGCATTTACCTCATTGGCGCAAAACTCGCCAGGGGCACAAAAAGCAGGGGAATAAACCGCTGGTATCGCTATCACAACAAGTACAGCATCATCAGGGCTATCTCTCAAAAAGAGAAAGATAAACTCTCAGCAGACATCCTTTCCATTGACCGCAATGCCCGGGTAAACCATATAAAAAATATTCGGCGCATAACCGTAACTTACCTGCAAAAAATGTACGGCTACGACTACCAGGATGCCCGGGCCCTTGCTCTCTTTACCAGCTACTACAACGCGGCCCACCGAAAAGATATTCCATATTTTCAATCAAAATACAAGAGTGTTGTAATGAAGCACATTGACAGCAGCAACGCGGGATTATCAACAAAGTACTACCGGTGGCCGGGAAGAACCCGCATGATTATTCCTCTCACTGAATACGACAAGCGGGGAAAAATCCGCAAAGTAGATCCCTTTATCATTGCTGATGAAAAAACACGAAAACTTTCAAGAAAAGAGACTGATAACCTTAAAGAACGGAAAGATATTATTGATCTTCAGAAAAAAAAGCTTCAAGACGAAAAAGATAAAGCTGAAAGAGACAAAAGAAAGCTCGACGAAAAGAAAAAACGTATTGCAGAAGAAAAAAAACGTCTCCAGGAAAAACAAAATAGAATACAAAAAGAAAAAGAAAAACTCAAAGAAGAAAAAAAACAGGCTGAAAAAATAA
>CAZPEK010000490.1:0-2142 GCA_964585555.1 uncultured Leptospirales bacterium
GCTTATGATACCCTGCCAAAAGAATTCAGCACCGAATATATCCGCAGCGAGCTTGAAATTCGAAAAAAATTCCTTAATTCCGATCTTTCACGCTATATAGAAAAAGACATTCATGATGAATCCATGAAATCGCTCACCTATTTCAAAAAATATGGATGTGAAAACCTCTTTAAGAAAAAAATAATGAACCCAAAGCCGGATCTCTATTTCGGTATATTGAAATACGCCCCTGATAATGTCATGCGCATGAAAGCAGCTGGTATCAGAATAGGATGCGGGACTGATGCCGGGGTGCCCTTCTGTTACCATGGTACCCTGTGGAGGGAAATCGAAGCCCTCACACGTATCGGCTTTAGCAGTGCCGAGGCAATCAGGGCCGCCACGTTAGAGAATGCAGCCATTGTTGGCCTGAAGGACGAAACAGGGTCAATAGAAAAAGGTAAACTCGCTGACCTGGTACTTCTCAAGGGCAACCCGTTGAAGGATTTAAAAAATCTCAGAAATCCTTCCATGGTAATCAAAGGAGGAAGAGTTGTTTTTACCAAAAACCAGGCTTTAAAAACTAAAAATGGAACTATCACCTTAAGCTGACATATACATAAAATATAAATGAGCCAGAAAAATGCGGTGTTGTGAAGCTCGATACAGTATGGAAATATCTTATTAAATAACTCAGGATGATACATGTATTATGAAGATTAAAAGCCTCTTATTTTCACTATTACTGATACCTGCCGCATTAAATGGTGCTTTTGCCGCTTCTCCAGTTATTATAATTGACGATGCTCTGAAAGAAAAAAATATCACCCGGTCAATCTTATACTTTGAAGATAAAGAGGGCCTCCTGACCCTGAATGAAATCCGTACCACCCCGATTAAGTGGCAGACCTACCCGGAAGAGGCCTTTAATTTCGGTTTTACTTCTTCTGCATACTGGTTTCGACTTAATGTTGACAATGTTACCGAAAAACCTGTTACCTGGTATCTCGAAATAGCCTATTCCCTTCTTGACAACATTCAACTCTACTCCCCTGGGGAAAACAGCACTTATACAAAAAAACAATTCGGAGACCTCCAGCCCTTTCGCGAAAGAGATATCAGGGACCGCAATTTTTCATTTATCTTTAAAGATAACCCAGGCACACGAACCTATTATATCAGGATAGTTACCACCAGCTCAATGAACTTTCCCGTAATAGCCCGTTCTCCCCAGGTTTATCTCGATAAAACATTCAAAGAACTTCCTGTTTTCTGGATATACTACGGTATTATGATTGTTATGGCCCTTTACAACCTTATCATCTTTTTCTTTGTTAGAGAAGAAAGCTATATTTTCTATTCACTCTTCATTGTCTGCTGGATCGGTTTTCAATCGGCTCTCAATGGCCTCAGTTTTCAATACCTGTGGCCTGACTCTATTGTCTGGGCGAACAACAACATCAGTATTTTCATGTCTTTCATTGCTTTCTTTGCATCATTATTTTTTATCTCACACCTGCAGATAAAAAAACACAGTAAAACAACCTATTATATAATGCTCGGTGCAATGGTTGTTCCGAGCTTCTTAACATCACCTGCAACATTCATCTTTGGTGGCCATGCGGGCATAATGATTGCCACCCTTCTTTCAGGGTTCGTTGCCACAGGCCTTATCGTAGTATCATTATTTTTTACAATCAAGGGAATTCGCGAAGCGCGGTTCTTTCTTATTGCCTTTACCGGTGTTATTTTTGGCATCATTTTGTATGTGATGAAAACCTTAGGCATTCTTCCGTCAAATTTTATTACCAACTGGTCTGTCCAGATCGGATCAGCCCTGGCTGTTATTCTTCTTTCTCTCAGCCTGGCAGACAAAATCAATATTATGCGCCGGGATATGCTCGTAATGAATCATGATCTCGAAAAAAGTGAAAAAATTTCATCTGAGCGGGCCAGTTATCTCGAGGGGATTGTTAAAACCGCCGGAGATATATCAAATTCTCTTATTCATATCAGTACTGAGCTTGCAGAACTTGGTGAGAAATTTAGAAAACTTTCCCAGGAACAGGCGGCTACAAGTGAAGAGATGTCTGCAACCTTCGAAGAGCTTTCTGCCTCAAATGATACAATCTACCAGTCTACCGTTCGTCAGCGCGAAGAGAG
>CAZPEK010000491.1:0-2089 GCA_964585555.1 uncultured Leptospirales bacterium
CACGGGGAAGAGGCTTGCTGAAATAATACCCCTGTCCAAGGTCGCAGCCGAAACTCCTGGCCATCTCAGCATGTTCGATTGTTTCTATTCCCTCGGCAACGGTTTTCATATTGAGGTTTTGAGCCAGGGAAGCGACAGATTTTACTATTTCACGGCTCATGTCATCAATATGCATCCATTCGACAAAGGATTTATCAATTTTGAGAGTATCGACAGGAAAGTGAAGAAGGTAGGTGAGGGATGAGTAACCGGTTCCAAAGTCATCCAGGTAGAGGGGAATCCCCTTTGATTTAAAGGTGAGTAAGGCGAGATTTGCTTGTTCCATATCTTCCATAAAGGCACTTTCTGTTATTTCCAGGGCTATATTTTGGGGTGGTATTTGAGCATCTTCGATTTTTTTAATTATTGATTCACCAATGTTTTCCTGTAAAAATTGTTTTGCCGAGAGATTGATTCCTACTTTAAAGAGACTGTTGATATTGAAGGTCTCCTGCCAGTTCTTGAGAACCAGAAGGGCTTCGTCAATTATCCAGTCTCCTATTGGCAGTATCATCCCGGTTTCTTCAGAAGCGGGAATAAATTCATCAGGGGAAACAATACCTTTCTCAGGATGATTCCAGCGAATTAACGATTCAAAGCCTGCAAGTTTGTTGTTTGTCAAATCTATGACCGGCTGGAAATAAAGGGTGAACTCTTTCTGGTCAAGGGCTTTCTGCAGCTCTTTTTTTGTCATCTCTGTTTTTTCTGAATTGGAACTTGTTTTAACGGGACTTCCATCATCAATTGATATCAGGGGATCAGTTTTTCCTGTGGGAGGTGCCTCTTCGCCAGGCTGCAGAATTTCTGCTGAAAAGCCTTCTTTTGAAAGCAGTGTAGATAGCAAATGAGCCTCTTCGCTCGAAAAATCTATAAGTACTATTTTACCGGGTTTTCCCATTTTAAACCTCAGGCGAAGCATTGCATGACGCCCTTATCATACACATTATATGTAAAAAAAGAAAGTATTTTTGTGAAGGTTTGTGAAGGAAGGAAGTTTACGGAAAGATATTGACATGAGAAAAATAAATTCATTATACTGATCCAATGAGAACACGTATCCTTTTCTTACTCCTTTTTTTGACGGTATTCTCAATATCGTGTTTTTCCGGTGAAAAAGGAAGAAAGGGGGGCCCGCCTGTACTTAAAAAAGGAATTCTTAATCTTGTCGACGGGGAGCAGCCCTGGAATTTTGACCGTGATGGTACCCTTGAACTACAGGGGGAATGGGAGTTTTACTGGAAGAAATTTCTAAATCCTCCTCAGCTTAAGGATATGCCCCGGGAAGAGGGTCATTTCCTGTTAATTCCCGGAAACTGGGAAGGAAAAATGTTGCAGGGTGAGAAACTTCCCCGCAGCGGTTTTGCCACCTACCATGCCCGAATAATTCTCCCTGAAGGGAAGTCTATGTATGCCCTGCGGCTCAGTATGATTTATACCTCCTACCGTCTCTGGGTTAATAATGAACTGGTGGATGAATACGGGACAATTGCTGAAACAAAAGAGAAGGCCCGGGCAAAACTTGGATCCCGGGTTGCTGTATTTTGCCCCGGTCAGCGCAGTTTCAACATGACTCTTCAGGTCAGCTGTTTCGAATCATACCGTCAGGGAATGAATTCTTCCATTGTTCTGGGGAAGGAAGACCAGATCAGAACTGCAAAAACCCATGACCTTATCGTTAATATTTTTATAGCTGGCATTATCTTTACCATGGCCTTTTATCACTTTGTATTGTTTCTTTTCAGGCGCAGTGACCGGACAAGTCTTTTCTTTGGTGTCTTCAGCATTCTCATTTGTTTTCACGCCCTCTTTGAGGGAGAGATGATGTTCAGTTACTACTTTTCCAGGATAGATTTTTATGGAGAAGAACTGTTTCAGCGACTGATAATGCTTTGCTTTGTTCCGATGTATATGTTCTATCTTTATTATTTTTTGCCAAAAAAAATGCCCTTGAAAATGCCTGTGTGGGCTTCTATCGTCTCAGGAGTTTTTGCCCTGTTGATGCTTTCACTTCCTTTTTCTTTTCTTTTTCCCCTCTGGGATATTTATGCCT
>CAZPEK010000492.1:0-2078 GCA_964585555.1 uncultured Leptospirales bacterium
GATACCCGGATTTCCTGCCCTTCAAAGCCCCCCCGTACGATGAGGGGTCTGAGTTTTTGTGCCGTATCGAGTTCATCAAGCACCGTTACCTTCGGTTCGCTTCGCTTTTCAAGGGTGCCCGCCGGGGTGCGTATGCTGCTTGCCTGTATGACCGATGCCAGTTCAGTGAAAGGAATATTGTACCGGGCAAGGCTTTCTGGCCGGGCCTGTATATGCACTTCTTCTGTCAGGTAGCCGCTCCGGGAAACAGAACTGATATTGCTGAGATTTATGAGCCGGTTCTCAAGGGCCCGGACATGGCTTTGAAGTTCCCGCCGGGACGCGTCATCAAGAAGGTGCTGGCGCGTATCGATAAGGGCAATGTCCATGATGGCTTTCTGGCTTGTTTTAAATTGACGTATTTTTGGTTTATCAAGAATTTCAACGGGCAGATTTACCGCGTAGGCAGCATTTCTGATATCGTTAACCACCTCGGTCAGGTCATCGACGGAATCTTCAATCTCGATAGAGATTGAAGAGCTTGCGGTTGACGAGGTGCTGGTTATCTGGTGTATACCGTCAATGCCCTTCAGCTCATCTTCCAGGGGGCGGGTGACAAAATGCTCAACCTCTTCGGGTGAGGCTCCCGGGTAGACGGTGGTCACCCGGGCAAAGTTAAAATCAACATCAGGAAGCTCCTGCCGGGGCGTATTCATCCAGAAAAAGATGCCACTGATGTAGACCGCGAGGGTCAGCAGGTTGGTAAGAAGATGCCGTGTTGTGAAAAATCTAATAAATTTAGCTGTCATAGGTACAGATTATCTCTTATCGATGAGGATGCAAGCTATTTTATAGGATCGCTTTTTTAGCTGAAAGGTTCCATTTTATTTCATCCTGCCCTCTTCTCTCCTGAATTCCCCGAAGGGGGGGGGATTTGCTATTGCCGGAATTTAAAATTTTTTTAACTGGTTTTGAAGCGGGGCAGGGAAGGTTTGTTTTAACCAATCAGGAGTTTAGAAAGTTTTCAATGGAAAGATTTACATTTTTATAATCTTCCCTCATAACCATATGCCCACAGTTTTCTACAACATGTAGCTGAGTTAAATGAAGTCTGTCACACAGTTTTTTTCCATTTTTATATGGAAGAATAACATTCTGTTTCCCCCAGATAACCATAGAGGGGGGGGAGTCTTCTGGCAGTAATAGATTATCAATTCTTTCAAAGCTATCAAAGTTTTTCAGAAGATTGTAAAGAATAATAAGATTTTTATCATTGCTGTAAAGGGAATGAATATGTTTTTTGAAATTCTTTTTTGATTCAGCAGGTTCACCCTTTTTGCCGTAAAGCCTGTTGAATGTTACTCTTTTGGCAAAGGAAACAGCAATTCTCATTTTTGCGCGTTTCGTTAAAAAATTTTGTACTGCACTGTTTTTTGAAGCCCGGTATAGAAAACTGAAAATACCTTTGTGCAGCGTGTTAACAGATGCAATGTTGAACAGTACAAGTGCTTTGATCAGTTCAGGTGATTCTGCTGAAAGATTAAGGGCCTGTGCGGCGCCGATACAGTTCCCCATTATAATTACCGGCTTTTTTATAATTGTTTCAATAAATTCAGATAATATATCGGTGTAAAGACCAAGGGTATATTTCACATATGGTTTATCAGACTGGCCGTATCCCAGCAAATCCATAAGATATATTTCATGATTTTCTGAAAATTGTTTTACCTGATAATCCCATATTCTGTGGTCATTTCCCCCGTTGTGGAGAAATAAAATTGGAATGGTTCCTTTTCCTGTTTTTTTGAACCAGATATTGTGATCATTAAAATTAAATGTGCTCAATGGGTTTCCTGCTACTTGAATAAAGTTTTCATAAGTGTAGCATGGCCGGTGCCTTTTGTCAATCTTTCGGGGTACTAAAATTTATCCTGACTCTGCCTTCCTTCGAGGGCGTGCTTTTTTCTCGCCATAAAATACTGCCTAGGGATGGACACATGCCACGTTTAAGCGGATGTCAAAGAGCGGCACAGGCAAACGTGTGTTTTTCAAGCGCCTGAAGAGCTAAATGAATGAAAAATAAAATCCAGCACTCTGTT
>CAZPEK010000493.1:0-2065 GCA_964585555.1 uncultured Leptospirales bacterium
TGACAAAAACTCTAATACACGAGCTACTGATACTATCAACTTTCTTCATATTTATAATAAAGTTAAATCCCCTGTGTCGAGTTTTTTCCACACTAAGAGCCTTTTCAAGCTGTACTGAAGCATTGATATCGAGAATGCCTTCAAGATAGATTATGACCAGTTTTCTACTCTTATCTGTTGTAATATCCATGATTATCCCTTTGTATAACAATACAAGTCATTGTTAACATGAATAGTAAATAAACTGTTTGAGAAAGTGTTCTTATCGTATCAATAATTTTTTTAACAGTCAAGCTTTAAGCTTCAAACCAATCAAAAAGAAACTCAGCCTGAAAAATTCTTTCTCTCTCAAAACCAGAAAAGAATTTTACTACTATAATAATCTACTTGATTTCATAAAGCAAATGATGTTTAAAAGAAATCAGAGAAAAGAGGTTTACATGAACAAAACAGCATACTCAAAATATGGCTCCTTCGAAAGCCTTGAGCTCAAAAAATAGATAGATAAAGTCTTCAGATTAATAATCCGCCTATGACAAAAGATAACACAAAAAAAGAAGTCGATCAAGATCAAAAGAGAGAGATACTATCGGGGCAAAAATTTTCTCTTTCCGGGGCAATAGGCCGTGAAGCGGGCAAGCTGATAAAGGGTGAATCGCCAATCCCCAGGCTTCAACAGATCGTTATCGAGATCCATTTATTTATCAGTAAGCAGCTCCATGATCCCTCTGGTGCTCTTCGTGAGGTACTTCATATTTTGGTAAAGGAAGACGAAGTGAAAATAAGCAGTCATCTTGAAAGTCCTCTGGTCTACCTTAAAGAGATGCTTGATACGTACATTAATAATGACCAGCTGTTATATGAGCTGGTCAGGGAAGTTGATTTTAAATACGGGCAGATATTCAATGAACTTCCTCATTTTCAAAAGGAAGGAGAAGCCCCACACAGGGATGACGAATACACTCATGAATCGGTTAGAAAACAGCTTCTTGATCTTATTAGCAGTATTAAAACTTCAGGTAAATAAAAAGACGCCTTTCGGCGCCTTTTTATTTACCTGAGCCTTACGCCCCGAGATAAAACTGTTCCGGACCTAAAATCTTCAGCATCGCAAGCTGAATAATTTCTTCATCAATCTCTCCGTCCATTGAAAAAAGATTCTGGACCCGGGCATCAGGATTCCCGGTTTCACCGATAATTTTCGGTGTAAAAAGCTGGCCCATGGAAGAAACCATACAGCCTTCAGGCGCTACATTGAGCACAAGGTCAACACCGTCTTTAATATTGAGAATAGTCTCTCCGGTATAAGGTACCAGTTCGCCAAAGGGTTTAAAGGTTGGAATCACCGGTTGAGCTGCCTTAAAGACTTTCTTCATTGGATGAGTCATGGGAAGACGTGCAGCTTTATAAAGAGGACCTGCCAGAACAGATCTAAGGTTCTTAATGGTGCTTTCGGTTTCCGCCTTAATGGCTTCACGATCGGCAATCTGATTTTTAAGCTTTTTAATTTCATCAGTATCATCACTCTGATCGATCTGGTGATTAAAATGCTCGATGTCACGGTTGGCAACAAGAATTCTTGCCTCGAGAATATTTTCAAAAAATATCCAAATAGGCGAATAAGAAATTTCAAAATTGCCAAAGCCCGCTGCATCGGCAACAGCTTTCATAATTTCATTGAACTGGGCAATCCGCATATAAAGTTCACCGTCAACATGAACTTTGATTTTTCGTTTATCATTACTTTTCATCTTTTCATACGGTTTAATCCAGCGGGTGCTAAATTTTCTCAGAACCTTCCTGACCCCATTGTTATTATAAAGGCCATAGCCGAAATAAAGGGCTATGCCGCCAAGTTTCGGAATTCGCTTCTCAAAAAATTTAACAACTCCTTCGGCTATACGTCCCGGCTTGATCTTATTCTCCAGGATAGAAAAGATATCATCTTTCATCTTGAGATAATCAGCACGCATGGTATCGAATTCTTTTCTCGACCTGACGCTTGAGGCGGCCTTAAGATAAACCGAGTGAAAGACACCCTGGATAATTAGTGCATGGTAAGCCT
>CAZPEK010000494.1:0-404 GCA_964585555.1 uncultured Leptospirales bacterium
TTTTTATCAATATTTTAACATGTCGGTGGCATGAAGCATCTGTTGATAAAACGTGTTCTGTCTCATGCGCTGCTTTTTGTTCATGCAGTTTACTGAATATTAAACATATTTTCAGGCTCCAGTCATGTTTTTAATGGAACTGTTTTTGTAGAGCCCGGGTCTCATCTTTTTAAGTTTTCCAGAAGGCCCACAAGGAGGACACAATGGAAAAAAAATATTCAAAGATATTCACACGTACCGTATTCTTTTTTATTTCAGGAATACTTGTCTTCGGCGCCATATCATTTCTACCCGCCCTGGCAGCAGAAGAGGGGCTTCCGGGAAAGGAGAACTCTCTTGAAATTCCGGAAAATTTACCAGACAGTTACAGTGATAAAGAAATAGACGACATGCTTTCTGATATC
>CAZPEK010000494.1:414-2061 GCA_964585555.1 uncultured Leptospirales bacterium
GATGCTGAGGCACTTGAAAAAGCTGATGAAGCTCAGAAGCCGGAATTAAACACAGAAGATAAAAAATTAGCCGAAGAAATTAAAAACAATCCTGAGAAATATCGGCAGCAATTAGATGATGAAGAGTGGCTTGAGGCACATCCCAATGTTGTCTGGATTGTATGTGCAGATTATGCCTGGATTGATGCACATCCGCGGTTTGGCGCTCGTTTATATCTGCACCATCGCTACTGGAAGCGTCATCCCCGCATTGCCTATGTAATTGTAAGAAACAGGCCCTTTCTGTACCGTTATCCCAGGGTAGGTTTCAACGTGTATTATCATGATGAGTGGTTCATTGGCCATCCTGCTATTGCCTTTCATATTTATTCTCATCATGCATTTTTTAACCGGTATCCCCGTGTCGGTCATCGGTATTACCGCCATGACAGGTTTTTAAGCCGTCACCCCCACGTGGCCCAGAGAGCATATTCAAATAAAACCTTTGTCCGCAGGCATAGAGTCTATCATGCTCATGCCTGGCGTTATTTGCATCGGTCTGCAGTATCTGGAAAGATACGAAAAGATCATCTGAGAAAAATGCATGCCCGTTATAGATCAGGTGAAAAAAACAGAAAGTTGAATAATCGGGGAAAAAATTACCGCTCAGGAAGAAACAGAAAGCTGAATAATCGGGGAAAAAGCAACCAGCAGGAAAAAAAGAAAAGAGAATCCTATCGTAAAAATAAGCGGGATAGAGATATTGATCGGGACCAGCGAAGGGGGCAAAAGAAAGATCATACCGGAACGGGAAAAAGAAAGGGTTCCGGAAGAAGGGCTCGTTAATCCCGCGGGTAGTGACACTATTTTGGTTTTGATGAAATTATATCATGAAGAAACCTGAAACCGGGGGTAATGTTTTCATCAAGATGTATAGGAAGTATAGTCCTCATCGAGCGGCTGATCTGGCCGCCCCCGGTTTTATACAGGTATTTTAAAATACTGAATAGCATCTTTGCCGGGAAGCCGATGCCAATCTCGTGGTCACCAATACCTGCGAATCCCCGGTCCCCTGCTCCGGGGATAACCACCTGGGGGGCTCCGGTCACAAAGGGTAGAAGGGCCCCCTTCACACAGGACTCTCCGAAACCGTCAAAAAATGAATGTGTTACTGACTCATAGTCATAGCTGAGTGCATGGATAAGGTGGGTGATCTGTACCCCGCTGCCGTAAAGAAGGATACTGTCTGGCTTAATAACTGTATTCGGCAGTGGTGATGAAATAAGCCCTGTGTATTTTCCCTTCCCGCCATCAGACCTGTTCAAGAGTTGAAAAGCCCCGGAGATTCTTTTTTCTTCCGCTTCACGGTTGAGGTGCCATCCCTGCATGACCTGACTTTCAATCATTTCTTCTTTTGAGATATCAGCCCAGCCGTGAAAAGCTGTGGCGGGAACACAAAAGTTGTCTTCTGTGGTCATTGCTATGGTTGTTCCCCAGTTGCGGCTTTGTGAAAAGGCCTGACAGAGAGACATTTTTTTCCCGATTATAGAGGGGCGTAAGGTGTTTTCTGGAATCTCACTCTCATTCTCGATATACTTAACCGCAATCGGAAATGTTGGAAGGTGAAGGGAGTGAAAAAGGTTATCACCTGCTTTTCTATAGTCTTCA
>CAZPEK010000495.1:0-2046 GCA_964585555.1 uncultured Leptospirales bacterium
ATGCAATTGATTCTTCTTTTTGCTATTGGGATTATTCAGGAGCTCATGAATTAAGCAGCGGACTAGATACAATTAAATTGACCATCTCCCGAAAAAATGGATAAAAACTTCTGCATATCAACAACAGCAAAGGATTTAATGGTTTTCCCGGTGAGGAAAGCTGGTTTAAAAATGTTATTTTTATTGTGCAAACAAAAAACAAAAACATTAAAAAACCAGCTTATGTCAAAAGTATTAACAAAACAGGTACAGAACAAGATTAGCCGCTATTTTCTTAAACTTGAAAACCATTTAACCAAACCAGAATCACGTTGTGTTAGGGAAATGACTACTGGGATATTGAAATCAGGTACGGTGTTGGTCAACAAAATTGCAACGGGCATATGTGACACGATTTCACTAAGCCAGACCACCAAAAGGTTCCGGAACCATTACAATAAAAAAGGGTTCTTCCTAAAATTGTTCCGGGGGCATATGAACAGTGTCAAAGGGCGGATACAGCATGGTGATTATATCCTTTTCGATGGTTCGGATATTCAAAAACGTTACGCAAAAATGATGGAAGGCCTGGACTATGTAAAAGACGGGGACAAAGCATCTTTTGGCCCGGGTTATTGGTTAATGGACGTGGTACACTTTAGCAAAGACCATGAAATGAATCCACTACTAAACAAGTTGTATAGTTTCGACCATGGGGCAAAAAGTGAGAATAAAGAAATCATGGAAGCCATCGAAGAAGTTGATTCGATAATCGACAAAGATGTTACCAGTATTTTTGACCGGGGCATGGACAGGCCAATTTGCAGGAACTTTGTCATTGAAAGGGAAGGCAATTTCATTTTACGGTTAAAGAAAACAACTAAATTGATTTATAACGGCACAGAAACCCCGGTAAACAGGATAAGCCGGAAGATACCCTTGTTCATGGAACTGATTGCAACAAAAGCGGGCAAAAACAAAAAGCACAAAATCGCCTTTAAATGCGGTGCGGTAAAGGTCAAATATAAAATCAAGGGTAAAGAGCATGAACTGTGGCTTGTTGTGACAAAACGGGAAAACGGGGGTTATTGCTGGCTATTAACCCGCTCCCCAAAAGAAACCATTATTGATGTTATCAAAGAAGCATTCACAGCTTATGGCTTTCGGTGGAAGATAGAAGAATATCACCGGCACATTAAAAGTTGTTATAATTTGGAAGACATCCAGGTTAAAACATTTGAGGGTTTGCAGAGCATGCTGGCAATATTGACCATAGCCATGGGAATCATATATTCTTCCCTGTCTTCGCTCCACATAAAACTGTTGCTGCAAAGCGGGATAAAAACAATGAATAAAGAAAAACTGGTTGAACTGCGGAATTTTATCTATTATAAAATCAGCACAATCGTAAAAATATTGCTGGCAGATATGACTCCGAGGGCTTTCCTTCCCCATACTGAGATCTCCCAGGATGACGGACAGTTATGCCTTGCACTAAATTATGAACTTTAAAAACGGGAGATGGCAAAGCGTTCAACTGCTATCTGGGCAGACTCAGATACATATTTCTGGGCAGTCTGACCGGCCAGCAGGTTGAAATGATGCTTATCGAAAGTAAGTTTGTAGGTTAATGTATTCTCCATCAGCCAGGTGTAGCCCTTGATATCCACATTTGAACCCTTACCCTTGTCCTGACCTCGCTTGATGAAACTGGGAATATACTGCTGTTCCTTATTGAAGAAGGCATCAATGCCTATCTTGAATTTGAACTGCAAATCTTTTATTATATCCCAGGTGGTGTAGAAGTCACCGATTACCCTGTCTGTTGTGATAACAATGTCAGTTTCATTCATCTCGGCAACAGGGTTCGGGATTCTGTTGATAGTATTGCTCTCATAAGTGTAGCCCCCGGCCTGGGTCGAATCATACACCTCCTGACCCGGGTTAAACAGCAATGCCATGGCAGTGACGCTTGATGCCACGTTGGGAACACCTGTCGTGACGCCGTTGTTAACAGCATGAGACATGCTGATTCCAATGCCGGTCCTGACCTTCCGGGAGAGATCA
>CAZPEK010000496.1:0-2035 GCA_964585555.1 uncultured Leptospirales bacterium
CTCCCTCGCCTTTGGTTTTCGTCTGGGTAAAGGGAAGATAGATTGGAAAGGGGATATGGTTTGAGTATTTTTTTACCAGGTTTTGAATTGAAAAGCGGTCAGCATATTCGGTCCCCTCATCGTTGAGGTGGATTCGGATGGTGGTCCCGGCACTGTCCCGTTCTGATTCTGATATTTCGTATTCGCCCTTGCCGTCACTTGACCAGGTAAAGGCCTTGTCTTCCCCCGCTTTGCGGGAAATTACTTCGACTTTGTCAGCGATCATAAAGGTTGAGTAGAACCCGACACCGAACTGTCCGATGAGATTTGAATCTTTTTTCGTGTCGCCTGAAAGATTATCGAGAAAGTTTCGGGTTCCTGAACGGGCGATGGTGCCGAGGTTTTCCTCAAGTTCTTCTTCGCTCATTCCAATTCCTGAATCTGAAATAGTCAGGGTTTTCTTTTTTGCCTCGTCAAAGGATATATCGATACGGGGAGCAAAGGGGTAATCTTTAAAGGCCTCATCGGTCATGGATAGAAATTTCAGCTTGTCAAGGGCGTCAGAGGCGTTTGAGACCAGCTCACGCAAGAATATCTCTTTGTGTGAATAGAGGGAGTGGATGATAAGGTGAAGCAGCTGGTTTACTTCAGTTTGGAATTGATGTTTAGCCATAACAGTCTCCTTAATATGGTATGTTTTCATAAAATGTTTTATTTACACTTCAGGGAAAAACCCGTTTTATGCAATATACAGTAATATACATTTTTTTCAGGCTCTTGTTACACCGGCGTTTGATTTTTTACCGGGGAAACACATTCCTGCTGTTGAGCTATAGAATAATGGACCCCTTAGAAATCAAGAAAGTTTTTCCATCAGGGCTTCAGGAGAGAGAGGGATAATTTATGTTGATTTATTGAAAGGATTATATAAACTGTATGTTAAGGTAACAGAATTGAGATATTTAAAATTTATCAGTATTTTTCTGCTGCTTTGCGGCGGACTTTTGTTTCTCTCTACCTGTGCTGGAGACGGAGAGGCCCTTCGGGATTATCCGGTAAAACAGAAGTCAAATTACGGGAACAGGAAGGTTTCCCGTCTCGGTGAGCTGGTTGTACCCTGTCCCCCCCTGGTTCTTGAGGCGTGGAAGAAATGGGACAAGCGGAGTGATTATCGCGTCTACCTCCCCACAGAAAAAGAGAAGGGCCTCATTGAAGCTGACCTGCTTAAACTTCCCCCCCTGATCAGGCGGGTTTTAAAGAAAAAGCTTCTGGGAATATTTTTTATCACTAATATTATCGGCAGCGGAATCACCGACTGGGTTCTCGACAGCCGGGGGAACATCTACTGCTACATGATTTTTAATCCCATTGTTTTGAAAAAAAATGCATCAGAGCTGATAACCTGGAAAGAACAGACCTGTTACCGGGACAATTCCGGTGATGAAACCGTTGAGATCAGTGTCGGGGGCCGCGAAAGGGGCTTTTTTTATATTGCCCTTCATGAATCGACCCACGTGGTCGACTACGTAAAGCAGATAACCCCCTATACCGAGGAGGATGTCAAAAAATTCTATACCCGTGTTCCCGAATCGACATTCTTTACCCGGGGAACCTGGTGCAGTTTAAAAAAAACCTGCAGAACCTTTTCTTTTCGAAAAAAAATTCGTTTTTACGGTCTTGGGGGGCCCCCTGTAGCAGAGAGGCGTGAAGCTCCAAAGCTCTACAGCGCGCTCATGGATTCTCCATTTTTCAGTCTCTACGGTTCAATAAACTGGGCCGAAGATCTGGCGGAATTTCTCACTTTTTATCACCTGACTCAGAAAATGGGCCTTACGTACCATATCTCTGTAAAAAAGGGGGGTAAGGAAGTTTACCGCTGTGAGCCCGCAGCCAACCCCCTTGTGAAGAAGCGTTTTAAAACCATGGAAATTTTTTACCGCTGATTATATTTAACTGCAGAAATTAATATATTACGTGGTTTCCTGGGGAAAACCAGACCATTTTCCACTTGTACCTTTCAACTTGATACTTTTACTACCCTTCCTGGCCATAAAAA
>CAZPEK010000497.1:0-2026 GCA_964585555.1 uncultured Leptospirales bacterium
CATCTTCTTTGTCAGTCAACATCTTGTTCTCATTGAGAAGATTTACCAGTTCCTTCGGTGTCAGTTTCTCTGATATGGAAGAAAAACCTGCCACGTCAGAAAAGAAAATCGAAATTTCCCTTTCTTCCCCCCCCAGTTCTAAGGATTCAGGATTATCAATTATCTGATCAATGACCCCGGGTGCAAGATAGTGAGAAAAGGCGCTCTTGATAAAATGCTTCTGGGTTTCCTCCCGCATAAACTTGACCGAAGCGATGGCAATAGAAGGAAGAAGCATCGCAAGGGTATAACCAAGCTGATCAACCCAGATACTGGTAAGAGAAAAAATAATCACAACAATAATATTTATAACAAGAAAGGTTACTCCAATGGTGATAACAGAATTTCGGGCATTGAGACGCTGAATAGTAAAACCCATGGCAATGGCAATAATAAGCATTATCAGGATATTAAGCCAGACCGGGGCACGGCTTATAAAATTTTTCTGAATTATCGTATTGATGGTATTGTGATAGGCTCCCACCAGTGCGTATTCCTTTGAAAGGGGGGTCTGCCCGATATCAACTGTGCCGGTTGCCGTAAGACCGGTGATGGTTATATCATTCTGAAGGCTCTCGACCTTCATCACCAGATCAATGGCCTTGATGTCCTGCTCAAGGGCATAGGCATCGGCTTCAAGTTTTTTATCCTTTCGGCCCTGAAGTTCTTTCTTTATCCGGTCACGTTCATCAACCAGCACCTTCACGTAGCTGTTTAAAAGATCCCGCTCCTCTTTCTGAAGCTTCTTCATGGTGTTCCAGGCTGCCAGGCGTGAGGGACCATCCTTTGCCGCACCATAGGCCCCGGCTGCCGCCTTCATCTTCTCTGCAATATCACTTCGCTTCTGAATGCCTTCCATGCCCCCCTGCTGATCAAGAAAATCATGAACCTTTTCAGCCAGTTCATCATACTCAACAAGGGCAAAAAACGGTATGATACGAAATGATTTTTCCCGGGCCCCGGGGCTGACCCAGTTAACAAACATCATCCCCTTTTCATTTATCGGAATACGGATATCATCAAAATCGTGAGTCTTCTGGTTAAAGGCCTTTTTTAAAATGATATGTTTACCGGGGATTACTTCAACATTATTTTTTGCCACATTACACATATCCATCAGCATGACCAGGGCAAGGTTGAAATAAAGACGCCCCTCGAAGAACTGCACCAGCCTCACCTTACGAACCGCGCCGTCAATATCGATATCCCGGTTAACAAAACCGAAGGCATGAGCGGCTTTCATCAGCTTTTCAATAGGAAGGGCAATACTTTTGGTCTTTGGATCGACCAGGGCTTCATATTTTTCATAATCTTCTTCAGGTATTTTAATCGAAGCACGCTCAATAAAACGCTTTTTCGCGCTCCTGAAAGTCGCTGTTTTCTGGCGTATCTTTTCATCCTCAACCATCGGCTCAGGGCTCAGGTTGTATGAAAGAATTACCCGTCCCATATTTTCGACACCTTCGGCAAACACCTGGTCATTGTTTATAATTATCTTCTGCATATCACCGGCACTGACATCACTGCCGGCTTCCGCCAGTTTACTAATCTGCTGATAATCTTTCTGGGGAACCTGGAGAGGCGATTCATCAAGAAACATTATATCAAGTGCAGAAAGGGTCACTCCCATCTCTTTCAAGACCTTGAGCCCCCTGCCGTAGAGATTTCTTGGCCAGGGATACTGACCGAGGGTTTCCGTACTGTTATCATCAATGTCAATAAAGGTAAGACGGTCCCACTGCTGAAACGAGGGCTTGACGGCAAAACTGAGGTCATAGAGGTTCAAATCAAAACGCTTATAGGCGTCTGATAAACTGAGCAGTATTACCACCACAAAGGCGATGAGAGCGATAAAAATACCGGCAAACTTTCCCTCTTCGATAAAGGTACTGGCCCTGTCAAGAAATTGCTTTAACATGGAATTCTCCCCACAAGATTCTGTTTCCATACAAACATGCCCGCATATAGCGGGCATGTCAGTCTATAT
>CAZPEK010000498.1:0-2002 GCA_964585555.1 uncultured Leptospirales bacterium
GAGCCCCCGGCTCAAGCAGCCTGAAACTGTACCGGTGCTACCGTTTCGCCACCCCGAAGGGGGTTTATAAGCTTAAAAACCCCCTTCGGGGGTTGGCGATAAAAAATATTCGAACAGATTAATTATCCATCCGCCGGGGGCCAGCATTCTGGGACAGCCCCGCGCCGGCGGTGCGGTGACGGCAGGGGGATAAGGAAGTTTACCTCTGCCGGTTGTGCTTTACAGGTCTGCGGCAGGGTATCAGATAATCTGACTGGCGCGAAAAAACTAATAAAAGGGAGCAGGGGAACCCTTTGCGGTGTCCCCTGCCTGGTATTACAGTATGGCTGAAGAAATGCTCGAAATCTGGGACTGGCAGAGCGGCCGTCCCACCGGCGAGGCGGTTCCCCGGAGCCGGGCTCATCGTGAAGGCATCCCCCACGAGGGGGTTCATCTCTGGGTTGTCCGACGCTGCGACAAAGAGCCCCAGGTGCTTTTTCAAAAACGGGCCCTTTTCAAGGACAGTTACCCCGGGTATCTTGACATTACCGTGGGTGGGCATGTCCCCTTTGGTCTTCATGATGAAAAGATATTGAAAGAAACTGAAGAGGAAATAGGCATTCGTCCCGCCATGGAGACTCTCATCGATCTTGGTTACTTTCGATACGAGGAACATGAAGAGAAGGGAAGACATCACCGGGAATTTCAGCATGTCTACCTGGTCCGTGATGACCGGGACCTTGACCGGTATAATTTTAATGACGGGGAGGTATCGGCAATCTGTGCCGTTTCCCTTGAGAAGCTGACCCGCCTGATGACAGAAGATATTTCTTTTAAGGTTTCTTTTTTTGACGGCATCGCAACTAAAGAGGAGACCCTTGGCAAAGAGAACTTCCATCCATTGCTTTTTGCCGATTCGATGAAAGAGTATATGACGGTGGTGCTGAAGGCAGCCGGGGAACTTCTTCATGAGGGCCCTGTTACTGTTTCAATGCCCCCGCTCTAAGGCTTTTCTTCCTTACTTTCATATTTTTATTTTCTTTCAATTGACAGAAAGGGGTGCGAGGAGCTAAATCGTACCTGGTCTCTATTTATAGAGAAAAAAAGTTCTACAGGGAGTTTATTATGTCCAGTTACTTCAAATCGAATCCAGATGATAAAGGTTTTTTTAATGAATATGGGGGAAGGTTTATTCCTCCTGAGCTTGAAACAGAAATGGAAAAAATTACCGATGCGTATTTTTCTATCAGCAAGTCCCATGAATTTATTTCTGAGCTTCGGGAAATCCGCAAGCACTTCCAGGGACGTCCCACTCCGGTGTATTACTGCCGGCGTCTCTCTAATGAACTGGGGGGACGAATTTACCTGAAGCGTGAAGACCTGAACCATACGGGGGCCCATAAACTGAATCACTGTATGGGAGAGGCCCTTCTGGCAAAATATATGGGAA
The DNA here is from genome assembly GCA_964585555.1 of uncultured Leptospirales bacterium. GTDB lineage: Bacteria > Spirochaetota > UBA4802 > UBA4802 > UBA5550 > CAZHNW01. The sequence goes on from CAZPEK010000498.1 coordinate 1,430, forward strand.
AGAAAAAGCTGATTGCCGAAACGGGTGCGGGTCAGCACGGCGTTGCCCTGGCAACAGCGGCAGCTTATTTCGGCCTTGAGTGCGAGATACATATGGGTGAGGTTGATATCGTTAAAGAACATCCAAATGTTGTGCGGATGCATATCCTCGGGGCAAAGGTTATTCCCGCAACTCATGGACTTAAAACGCTGAAAGAAGCGGTCGACAGCGCCTTTGGGGCATACCTGGAAGATCCGGTTAACAGCATCTACTGTATCGGCTCTGTTGTGGGCCCCCATCCCTTTCCCATGATGGTGCGGGATTTTCAGCGGGTTGTGGGCATCGAGGCCCGGGAACAGTTTTTTGAAATGACCGGCGAACTTCCTGATTCTGTAGTTGCCTGTGTCGGCGGGGGAAGTAACGCCATGGGTATTTTTTCTGCATTTCTTGATGAACCGGAAGTACAGCTGATTGGTGTTGAACCGGCGGGTAAATCCTTTAAGGTGGGAGAGCATGCGGCAACCATTACCCACGGAACCCCCGGGGTTATTCACGGTTTCACCGCTTTCCCAGCATGGCGGAGCGTTTCGGGCT
>CAZPEK010000499.1:0-1975 GCA_964585555.1 uncultured Leptospirales bacterium
AGTCGACCGGTCGACTTTTTGGACTGGAGTAGGGATATAATGCTTTTGTGCATAAAAGACAGCACAGCACGTGAAGATCTGACCCTCAAGGCGTTAGACGAAAGCCTGATTTGTGGAATAACGGTTTTTGTGATTTTTCCCGGTTCAGAGTCCTGTGATTTCGTACCTTTGAGCCACATGATAACGTACACCCATGATTACTATAATGTATTAAAAAGCCCTGCCTCGCGGCAGGGCTTTTTTTATAGCAATAATGTTTTATGCGGCTTTTGTATTATTAGTTTAATGACTGGTTTTCTTTTTCTGATTCATCTGAACGTGAAGTGGTGAAATATTTGCTGTCACTTCCTTCCCATTCAAGAAGCTCTTCGATACGGTCATCTTTCTTTACCCAGATGCCGTTGAGCCACTGCTGAAAGTGTTCCCGGTAGATGGGGTCATCAACATAGTCACCGATGAGGTCTTCGGTTACGGGAATTTCCTCAACGTGGACGCGGATGTCTTTAACTTCCCCCCCGAGAAATTCCCAGAAGGTATAAGGGCCTTCTGGATAGGCGATGGTGACATTGATCACACTGGTGAGCTGTTCTCCCATGGTAGAGAAGACAAATCCGATACCCCCGGATTTTGGTTTCAACAGATTACGAAAAGGTGATTTCTGGCGATCATGCTTTTGCCGGGTGAAGCGGGTTCCTTCAACAAAGTTCATAACCGAAACGGGCAGGTCTTTGTACTTGGCGCAGGCCTTTTTGGTTATCTCGATATCTTTTCCTTTCAGCTGGGGGTTTTTTGCAATTTCAGCCGGTGTATAGCGTTTCATGAAGGGAAAATCAAGGGCCCACCATGCGGGACCGAGAATAGGAACCCATATAAGTTCTTTTTTTAGAAAGAACTTAATAAAGGGAATCTTTTTATGGAATATTTTCTGTAGAACCACAATATCAGTCCATGACTGGTGGTTGGAGAGTACGAGGTACCATTTGTCGAGAGAGAGGCCCTCAAGGCCCTCAACCTGCCAGTTTATTTTTCGGGTAGCAGCAAGGGCCAGGTTGTTGCAGATAATCCAGTTCTGGGCTATCCCTTTGTCAAGAATGAATTTGAATACCTTTGTCAGGGGCCTTATCTGGAAAATTACTTTCAAAAAAGTAACGGAAAAGAGGAATGTGCACCAGAAAATCGTATTTACAACAAGAAGCAGTACGGAAATGGTTCCGATTATGTTGGTTTTTAGTTTTTTCATGTTGTTACCTTACTCTCTATAGATCTGTCATGCGTCTCAGGCGCAGGACTACTTAAATTACGGTATCCCGTAACTCATTACAAGACATAAAATTTTTTATTTCGGTTGCAAATTTTTTTAAATTTGCATATTTATGGAGGCTACAGGTTTTTCACTGCCCTGTCAACGGAAAATACTTGCATTTACCCTCAAGTATGGTAATGCTTCTTTCTGAAACTAAAAAAACCGGGAGGTAATTATGACAACACGTGAGGATAAAAAACAGCAGGTAATTGAAGTGCTGAACAGGGCCCGGGCCAGTGAATTGACCGCTATTCATCAATACATGAATCAACACTATGGACTCGATGATATGGATTACGGTGAACTGGCGGCACAGATTAAGTTGATCGCCATTGATGAGATGCGGCATGCGGAAATGTTTGCCGAACGGGTTAAAGAACTCGGTGGCGAGCCCGTAACGGAAAAAGACGCGGGTATTGAAAAACACCAGGATATTGAAGCGATTTTTCCTTTTGATGTTGAACTTGAAGAGGGAGCGGTTGAGGCCTATAATGAATTTCTTGAAGTCTGCCGTGAAAATGGCGACAGTACGAGCATGAAAATTTTTGAAGAAATTATAGATGAAGAGCAGGAACACCTTAATTATTTTGACAGCATTGCCGGGCATATAAAAACACTCGGAGCAACATACCTGGCAAAGATTGCCGGAACCTCTTCTGCTACCGGTCTCAA
>CAZPEK010000500.1:0-1953 GCA_964585555.1 uncultured Leptospirales bacterium
GCTGATTGTTCTGACGGCAACTGTTGCCCTGGGTGCTCTCGGGGTTGTTGATGACTATATTAAGACCGTACGAAAGCAAAAGGACGGTGTACCGCCAAAGGGAAAACTTTTCTTTCAGATTATAATAGCCCTTGGTGTCGCCTTTGCGGTATATTTTTTCCCTTCAAATGAAAAACATGTTACTGATCTTTTTCTTCCTTTTTTTAATGAAGCGGTTGTGGAGATGGGATGGATCTGGCTGGTTTTTTCGGTGGTTGTGATTATCGGCACTTCAAACGCCGTCAATCTTACCGACGGCCTTGACGGCCTGGCAACAGGAACCGTGGCCATTACTGCGTCAGTTCTTGCCATTATGACATATATTTCAGGCCATGTGAAAATTGCCGCCTATCTTCGTATTCCCTATATTCCCCACAGTGCCGAGCTGACTGTTGTGCTTGCCGCCCTGGCCGGGGCGCTTCTCGGATTTCTCTGGTTCAACAGCAACCCGGCTTCAGTTTTTATGGGAGATACAGGTTCACTGGCCCTGGGGGGCATCATCGGTATTGTGGCGGTGATGATTAAAAAGGAAGTTTTTCTTTTCATAGTAGGGGGCGTCTTTGTCCTTGAGGCCCTCTCGGTAATTATCCAGGTTGCCTCATTCAAGATCAGGGGTAAGAGGGTATTTAAAATGGCGCCGATACATCACCACTTTGAGCTCTCGGGATGGCCTGAGCAGAAGGTCGTGGTGCGCATGTGGATCATCGGCATCATTTTGGCAATCATGGGATTGAGTTCGTTAAAGATATTATAACTTGAAGGCGCGAAAGCGTTTTCGCGCATGACACATTTGAAAGCGTTTTCGCGCCTTCAATTTTTTCGCATTTACATGTTTTGAGAAGACATATGAAACTATACGATAAACACATACAAAAAGCATTAGTCGTCGGCCTGGGTTTCCGTTCGGGACTCGCGGCGGCAAACTTCATGGCGCGTCGCGGTGTTGCCGTGACGGTTTCAGACATGAAATCTGAAGAAGAACTCTCAGAGATAATTGCTAAGCTCGAGCCGGGTGTAAAAACTGAAACAGGACACCAGGACGTGAAAATTCTCGACGGGGGTTTCGATCTTCTGGTTTTAAGTCCCGGTGTGCCGGTTCGGATTCCCCTGGTCCAGGATGCCCTGAAGCGGGGCATACAGGTTGTTGCGGAAATTGAACTTGCCTATGCCTTTATCCGCGGCGGTATTATCGCCATTACGGGAACCGATGGTAAGTCGACGACCACCAGCCTGGTGGGGCATATACTTGAGCAACTCGGCCATCATACTATCGTGGGCGGAAATATCGGCGTCCCCCTTGTCAGCCTGGTTGAAGAGACCAGTGATGACTCTGTTGCCGTTATTGAGCTTTCTTCCTTTCAGCTTGAAACCATTGACCGGTTCAGGCCCGATGTCGCGGCTATCTTAAATCTTTCGCCTGACCATCAGGACCGCTACAACGGCATGGAAGATTATTTTGCCGCAAAGAAGCGTATTGCAGCCAGCCAGACCAGGGAAGATACCTTTGTCTATAACCTCGATGACCCGCGGCTCGCTGCGGGCCTTGATGAAATTCCCGGGGCCCTGACTTCCTTCTCCATAAATAATGAAGGCGCCGATGCATTTTATCGTGACGGTATGATCTACCTGTCTGATGACAAAAAAAATCCTGTGATTGATCCTTCTCAGATGAAAATTGTGGGACTTCATAATGTACAGAACGCCATGGCGGCCCTTCTGATGGTGAAGGCGTACTTAGAGAAAAAGGGTCTGGCAGTCGATTACCAAAAAATAGATGAAGCCTGCAGCAGCTTTATCGGCCTTGAGCACCGAATGGAAGACGCAGGCAGTTTTGAAGGACGGACCTTTATCAATGATTCAAAGGCTACAACCGTGGGCGCCGTAACGATGGCGGTTAAAGGGCTGACCGGCAAC
>CAZPEK010000501.1:0-1928 GCA_964585555.1 uncultured Leptospirales bacterium
CAGCTTCAGCGAGATAACGAAAAAGTGCCCCTGAGTTCAGCATTTTATTCTCTTTTTCACTGGCAACTTTCAAAGCAGAAAAAAGCAAAACAGAGCCGCCTGCTTTCCCATCTATATAGGTATCTAATATTTTGAGGTGAAGGAGAGAAGCAATGGCCACCCTCGCCTTCCATATAAACCCGGGTTTTACAGAAGAGACATACTCTTCGGCCTGAAAAGAAGACCATTCTTTTGATTTTGGACCAGTAGTCAGTTCACCTGACTGGACAATGTATGTTTTTTTAATAAATGGACGTCCTTCCTGTAAAACATTTTCAAAATACCTGCGAACTGGCTCTGGCAGAGCTTTAATATTCTTAAAGTCGATATATAACACTTCATGAGAATTACCTTGAGAATGCAAGCGCCTCAACATTTTATCTGTATTATTTTCATGGTATAACATAAGCGCATAAAATGAAATTGCGATAAATGAAAGTATTGATACCAATACAACTAAAGTTTTAACCCAGGCTGACATAACAGTTTGTTCTCCCGCTCAATTATCTTTTTCGAGACAAAAAATCCCTGTCTGACTGTACATTTTAAAGAATGCTTTTAATAAATAAAAATGACAAGCAAAAATAATTGCCAAATCTCAATTTAATACTGTAATCAGTCTATTGTAACCAGATACTTTAAAAAGTAAAAAATTCTTAACAAAAAAGAATTGTTTTTCTGTAGCCCGTTATTAAAAATACACCATACTTAAAGTATTGGAGGACTTATGAAATTTTCATTTTTACTGTACATGCTCAGCAGAAAGCTGAAAGGCGCCGCAAAGAAAAGCGCCGACTTCAAAAAACGCCTTGCCGAACAGAACTTCACTCTTCAGGTGAAAACCGAAGATGGAAAGCGGGGACGTTACTTTACCTTTGAAGATGGTGAAGTTGCCTCAAAGGGTTCAATCATCGATAACGCCCAGATCAGCCTTATCTGGAGTGATGCTGATACGGGTTTCAAGACCATGACCGCAAAGGATTCCAATGCCTCGATGAAGGCACTGCAGGATGGAAAGCTGAAACTTGACGGCGACGCAAACCTGGCACTCTGGTTTACCGAAACGATAAAGCAGATGATGCGTGTGTAAAAGTTAGTAGAAAGGTACAATGAACAAGTTAGCTCACGGTGTGAGCAGAACTTGTTCATTGCGCCTTGCACCTTGTTCCTATGAACGTACCGACCTTCATTATTGATGAAAACCGTGCAAAGACGAACATCCGGCGGATAGCTGAAAAATGCCGCAGCCTGAACATGTGCTTTCGTCCCCACTTTAAAACCCATCAGTCTCTCATTGTGGGGAGCTGGTTCCGCGACGAAGGCGTAACTTCCATCACCGTATCTTCAGTTGGGATGACCCGGCACTTTGCCGCTGACGGCTGGCGTGATATTACCATTGCCTTTCCTGTCAACCTTTGTGAAACCGATGACATCAATGAACTTGCAGAAACCTGCTCGCCGGGAGTTCTCATTGAAGCGCCTGAAACCGCCGCGCTCCTTGATGCGAAGCTCAAAGGCGAACTTCCCTGCTGGATAAAAATTGACACGGGGCTTCATCGCACCGGCATCAACTCAAAAAATTTTTCAACAGTACTCGATACGGTCCAGGCCATTACCATGTCAAAGCACCTTCACCCCGCGGGCATACTGACCCATGCGGGCCATACCTATAAAGCACAATCGGTAAGGTCAGTGAAGGCGATACATGATGATTCTGTCAATCAAATGACCGCACTAAAAGAACATGTATTGAAGGAAGTTAACATTCCCCTTCAGGTTTCCATCGGCGATACCCCCGGTTCCCTTCTCGGTGAAACCTTTACGGGAGTCGATGAAATGCGCCCCGGGAACTTTGTATACTTTGACGTGATGCAGTACCTGATCGGTTC
>CAZPEK010000502.1:0-1896 GCA_964585555.1 uncultured Leptospirales bacterium
AAAGCCGTCAACTTTTATTCACTGCCTACCTCTCGCCTCTTTTTTTACCATACACAGTTCCGTCTTCATTATCGACAAAATTTTTTGGAACCCCGCTTCCTGTTGAATCATCTATAATAGTATCCCCGTCATCTTCGTCAACTTCGTCATCTTCAATGATATAATTTTTATTTGATAATTTTTTACTCAATTTTTTGGAAAAATCTTTCACATTATCATAAAGCTTATCATCTGATTCTATTTTCTGGTCATGGCTGAATTCACTTATCCCCTTCTCAACATCTACGACACGGGCGGTTATTACCATAGACTTTCCAAGCTTCATAACCGTGCCGACAAGAATTTTGTTTGCAGATAAAATTTTACCAACCTTCACTGCGCACCCGACTTCAACACAGCCGGTCTGCTGGAATCCCTGTTCATTTAGAATCCTGCCCATCTGGGCCCGTTCAATAATTAAAATATTCCTGGTGTTGACTATATTTACCCGAATCAATTCAGATATTCGGCGGGATGTCGCCCTCGAAACACCATCAGCTTTAAAATCGAGAACTGCAAGACGTGCCTGTGCAGAAAATAGAGGAATAGTAAAAATATGCAGCACACATAGTATCAATAATAATTTTTTCATAGTTTCCCGGCTCTTTACCTGGTTTGTTACCACAAAAACAGAAGACCGGGAAAACAACAACTCATTTTTAACTCTATAGAAGTTTTTACTTATCCTCATACAAACTTTCATGTATGACCACTGCCAGATCTTTAACCGTAAAGGGCTTCTGCAGGTAGCGGGCACTGCCGTCAAAAAAACCACGGTTCTTGATAACATCAGCGGCATAGCCTGACATAAAAATAATTTTCACCCCGGGAATAGCTGCCTTCAGTTTTTCAGCCAGCTCCTTACCGTTCATTTCCGGCATTACCACATCGGTTAAAACCAGCTGTATATCCTTGCTGTTTCGTTCTGCCAGAACCAGGGCCTCCCGGGGAGTGGAAGCGGGTAAAACCGAGTACCCCAGATCTTCAAGCATCAGTTTACTTGTATCAAGAATCAGGGGATCATCTTCAACAACAAGAAGGGTTTCTCCGTTACTCAGAGGTATATTTTCACGGGATACCTGTTTTCCCGTTTCAGGTTCATTTCCATGGGAGGGGAAGTATATTTTAAATATCGTTCCCTCACCCGGCTGACTGTACAAATCAATAAAGCCCTCGTTCTGTTTAACGATCCCGTAAACCGTGGCCAGCCCCAGTCCGGTACCCTTCCCCCCCCCCTTTGTGGTGTAAAAGGGTTCAAACACATGCTCCCTCGTTTCCTCATCTATACCTGAGCCGTTATCAGAAACTGAAAGCACCACATGTTCCCCCGGAAGAAACCCTTTATGGGTCAGACAAAAGGCCTCATCAAAAACCACTATACCGGTATCAATTAAAATTCTTCCCACATCATTAATGGCATCACGGGCATTAACGCAAAGATTGGTTAAGATCTGGTCTAGCTGTGACGGATCAATTTTAATCATACCCGGGGCATCGCTGGGCTGCCAGGCAAGCTCAATATTTTCACCAATAATTCTTTCAAGTATTTTCAGTATGCCTTCAACAGATTTATTTATATCAATTATTACCGGTTCAGCAGTCTGCTTTCGGGCAAAGGCGAGAAGCTGCCGCACCAGGTCTGAAGAACGCTCAGAAGCGGTCATGATTTTTTCAAGATTCTTTACCAGGGGATCATCGGGAGCCATTTTTGACATGGTCAACTGGGTATAGCCCATGATGCCTCCCAGCATGTTATTGAAGTCATGGGCGATCCCGCCGGCAAAAACCCCGAGAGCTTCAATTTTTTGTGAATGGAGAAGCTGCACCTGGAGTTTTCCACGTTCAAGTTCAGCCTGT
>CAZPEK010000503.1:0-1821 GCA_964585555.1 uncultured Leptospirales bacterium
ATCGAGCAACCAGAATTTCAGGTTGGTTGCAAGGCTTGATTTATTCTGATCAGCAAGGGCTCTTTTTTTCTTTCCGGCAGCGCATGCTGCATCGAAGAGTTTTTTCTTTACTCCCCCTGCCTCTTCCATCTTCATCTGGATGCCGTCATAGATCTTATTAAATACACGAGGTACTGAAATAAGATAGGTCGGTTTAAGGAGCTGAAGGTCTTCTGCAAGCGTGGTAACATCCCGCATAAATCCAAGAGAAACGCCAAACTGTCTCCAGTTGTTCAGCTCACAGCTGAGAGCATAGGAATGGGACAATGGCAGCATAGAGAGACACATCTGAGATTCACCCAGGTCAGGATATATTTCGTAACCGGCGCGAGAGCAATAGGTCAGGTTTCCATGACTGAGAAGTACTCCCTTCGGGTCTCCTGTTGTACCTGATGTGTAAATAAGGCATGCTATATCATCAGCATCGGGTATAATGGGCTCTGCAGGGTTTTCTTCACCTGACTTTTCAAGGGCCTCAAGGGTTTTTTTGCCTTCCCCTTCAATAACATAGATGTCTTTCAGGGTTTTAATATCTTTTTTAAAGCCTTTGACCTGCTCATAGATCTCCTGAGTAGATACAATAAGAATTTTAATAGCAGCATCGTTGATTATATATTTCCATGTAGATACGAGTTCTTTTTCATACATGGGGATAAACCGTCCGCCGACACCATAGGTGGCGTAGGCCAGGATGGCCCATTCAGGTCTGTTGTTCGCGATGATTCCGACAGCATCATCTTTTTTGACTTTCAGCTTTTTTAGACCACCGCGGGCATTGGCTATCCTGGCTCCAACTTCGCCATAGGTCATTTTATCCAGAGTTCCCGCTTCATTTCGTACCCAGAAGAGAACATTTTTACTGAATTTTTTCTCACTTTCAGTCCACCAGTCTACCAGATTGTCTGGCTTTTCATATTGCCACATACACTCCTCCACAGATTTATAATTAGTTTATTTGTTTTTTTTGCAATGGGAAATATGCAATAATTCAGACCATTTTCTATATCATGGATATGTCAATAAAAATAACAGTTAATAAGCAACAAATTGTTCCTGAACAGTATTAAGTTTATAAGTCTGGATTTATGGATATTGACTACTGCCAGAACAGTGCAGGGAACCTTCCTTTTAGCCACTCTCTGTGATAGAAGAATATAGCAAGGGTTAGAGAGAATTATTTTTTTCTTCTGCTGGTCAGCTGGCGACGTAAAATCTGCTCACTTTTGATAATAAGTCCGTATATGCGTTTTACTGTCGGCTTGCTTTGTTCCTTTGCCAGGATTTTGATTGCCATGTTAAATTTTCGTCTATAGTGCTGGATGCCGGGGATGGTTGAATTGAAATGTTTTGCCAGTTCATGATCTTTATGGATATATTTCCCGGATTTTTCTTTACCATTCATGTTAATGAATTCAGTTATACGCTCTTCGTCCCATTCTACTGATCCTTTGCCGGTATAGTCGTGCTGAAGTTTACGGTATTCATTGCGTTCATAACTTCCTTCCATTTTTTTCTTTTTCCAGTAGGGGTGAATGTTTCGGGCATGCTGAATATCTTCAATTGTATAGCCGGTTTTTTCAAGCCAGAGGCGGGTTATGCGTGCCTTTTCAGAGGGAGAGAGCTTAACCTTCAAACTGTTATCGATATATTCTGCGGGATTTTTTGAATTGTATAATTTTTCTTCTGTTTTTTTTAATATAGGTTTCTGCATGATATTCTCCTGCAGCATTAAGGATTATTTACCGGATGTCTATATTTAATCATGTTTTCAGCCGTTCGTCA
>CAZPEK010000504.1:0-1764 GCA_964585555.1 uncultured Leptospirales bacterium
GAAGCCGATCCAGAGACATTGATTATTCCTTTTTTTCTACAACTACTTTGATATCAATGTTAAGGCCTTCTTCAAGTTTTAATGGAACCTGAAATTCGCCCAGTTCTTTGATGGGGGCCTCAAGCATGATTTTACGTTTATCAAAGTTGAAGCCCTTTTCTTTGAGTTCCTTTGTGATATCGATAGAGGTAATAGATCCGAAGAGCTTGTCTTCTTCGCCAACCTGAACCTGAAAGGTCAATGTAATGTCTTTCATGCTGTCGGCAAGTTTCTCGCTGTTTTTTTTGCGCTTTTCTTTTTTAATTTTGATAAGCTTGTTCTGGTGTTCAATGGCCTTCTGACTTGAAGCGTTGGCCATGATAACGAGATTTTGAGGTATCAGGTAATTTCGTGCGTAACCAGCGGCAATATCTTTGATGTCTCCCGCATCACCAAGATTAGGAATATCTTTTTGAAGTATTACTTTCATTTTTTTCTCCTTGTACTGAGATTATCTGCTCAGGGGGTTTTTGACTTCCCCTCTATGATTATATTTCCGGTTTTTCAACGGTATTCAGTTTTCTAAAGTCAGCCCACAGATCAAGAGTCCCAAATCCCGCAAGAATGATCAGGAAGAAGGGAAGAATCTGAAAACCTGTCAGCAAAAGAAACAGAAACATGACGGGCAGTATATAACGCGGCATATTTCGTTTCATGAGAAAAAACTTAATGACCCCCATGGCCTGTACCAGGTAGAGGAGTGCCGTAATCAATCCCATGTTTAAGGCGATGAGATAGATAAGCGGATACTCCTGCCCGTTGACCAGAAGGACCGTTCCGAGTCCTGCGATTAAGGCAAAAATAAAATAATCGCTCAGCCTGAAGAGTTCAAGCCCTTTTTCAATTTTTGCTTTATGGAACCTGACCAGAAAGATCTTTACCGCAAGAAAGGCCAGGGCTGAAAATATCAGGGCTTCCATGAAAAAAAGAAAGGGCATTTTGTTTTTAATAAACTCCTGCCCAAGGTTGAACTTTTCAACTTGAACGCGTCGCTGTTCTTCTGTGAGCGGGGCGTCTTTTATCCACTTTTCCATAATTATCCGCGATTGCTGCATGGCATCAATGCCATGATACTTTTTCAGCATGTAGTACTGGCCGGTAAAAACAGTTCCCATGAAAAGTGTTGCTGAGACAAGGTACACGGTAAGGGACATGTTTTTTCGTGCCACGAAACCGCTGAAAAATCCCAGCAGCGCGGCGATAGAGATAAAAAGCGCCTCATCAAGGCTCTTGTTGAGAAAGAACGAAAGCAGCACCAGTATTGCCGCCGGTACAGCGGCAACGGCACCCCACCGCCATGCGGTGTAGGCAAAAGACAGCACAAAGATGAGTGCCAGGGCTGCTATGATAAAATAGTTTACCACCGTGCTTATTTCTCTACAAAAGGAAGCAGTGCTATAATTCGTGCCCGTTTTATTTCACGTGCGACAGTACGCTGATGCTTTGCACAGGTACCGGTAACACGGCGGGGAAGAATCTTACCACGGTCAGTGATAAAACTTTCAAGAACATCGGTTCTTTTGTAGTCAATAACAGCTTCTTTATCGTGGCAGAATCTGCAGACCTTTCGACGGAAACGGGGCATACGCTGGCCGTCTCTTCTTTGAGGTCTTCCTCCGTCACGTCGTGGGCCGCCTGGTCCGTCACGTCGTGGACCGCCCTGACCGGGACGCTGATCTGAACGCTGACCCGCGGGTCTGGATGTAGAAGCTGCAGGTGCTGCTG
>CAZPEK010000505.1:0-1715 GCA_964585555.1 uncultured Leptospirales bacterium
ATCACCAAATAAATAGATAAACAGGACAAATTGTATGAAAAAAAACATAAAAATTACTCTTTCGGTTCTACTGCTCGCCATTGCTGTTCTGGCCGCCTTTAATTACAGGGCTGACATCCCGGCAAAAAAACTGAAAAAAAAATATACCCTTCCGGTATCAAAATTCATGAAACTCCAGGGCATGGATGTTCACTACGCGGTAGAGGGCCGGGGATTTCCCCTGGTGCTTATTCACGGGACTTCCTCTTCCCTTCATACCTGGGAAAAATGGACCGGTACACTGAAAAAGCATTATAAAATTATACGCCTCGATCTTCCAGCCTATGCCCTGACAGGCCCCAATAAAAATCATGACTATTCAGAAAAATGGTACGATCAATTTCTTTCTGAATTTTTAAAAAATCTGAAAGTTACCTCATGCTTTATAGCCGGCAACAGCAGGGGGGGAGCTATTGCCTGGTATTTTGCCCTTCAGCATCCGGAACAGGTTAAAGGACTCATACTGATTGATTCAGCCGGCTATCCCTACAGCCGTTCAAAGCCCCTGGTATTTCGTCTTGCGGCTACACCGGTACTGAACAAATTTTTCAAAAACATTACCCCCCGGTATTTTGTTGAAAAAAGTTTAAAGGAAGTTTATGCTGATGATTCGAAGATAACCCCTGAACTAATAGACCGTCACTACGAATTAACCCTCAGGGAGGGAAACCGTGAAGCCTTCATAGCCCGAACGGTAAACCAGAAGCCCTATTCATATAAAAGAATTTCAGAAATAAAATGCCCCACACTGATTATGTGGGGCGGTAAGGATCCGTGGATACGGCCTGAAAAAGCCGAAGATTTCAAAAAAGACATAGCCGGATCAAAGGTTATAATCTATCCCAATGCCGGCCATGTACCCATGGAAGAGATCCCGGCACAAACAGGCCGAGATGCCCTTGCTTTTCTTAAAAAGCTGTAATAACCGGCAGCTGACCTGTAGTCTAGGGTGCCGGTTTCAGGTCAGAAAAATTCTTATCAAGGATTTCATTCCATTCATCGAGACGTCCCTGGGTCTGGGCTTTCAGGGCGTCAAGTTCTCCTACTATTTCAATTGAAATAATTGAATCACCCTGGATGATTGAATTGACAACCGCCTGGTCTTCCGGGGCGACAACACAGCCGAAAACGGTATGCTTTCCATCAAGCCAGTCTGTCGGCACATGGGTAATAAAGAACTGGCTTCCATTAGTGCCTGGACCCGCATTGGCCATTGAGAGTATCCCGGCACGGTCATGGAGCAGGTAGTCGACAAATTCATCATCGAAATTGTATCCGGGACCGCCGGTACCGCTGCCGAGAGGACATCCCCCCTGGACCATAAAATCAGCAATGACCCGGTGAAACTTAAGATTATCATAGTATCCCCGAACCGCAAGATTCACAAAGTTAGCGACCGTAACAGGAACATCATCTCCAAAAAGATTAACATTAATCGGCCCTTTTGTTGTTTCAATAACAGCTTTTAATTCGCTCATATTTTTCTCCGCAGTAATAATTATCTGGTTTGTACCTTCATCAGGGAACCCCTGTGAGCACAATGAAAAAATATTGTACCGAGGCAGAATACAAATAACAGTCTATAATTCAAGGATTAATCACGAGGATAGAAAAAAAATCTCCTGCTTTAAACCGGGGCTTTAGTTGACACCCTGATTACAGAATGATACTATGCT
>CAZPEK010000506.1:0-1608 GCA_964585555.1 uncultured Leptospirales bacterium
GGTATCGATTTCCCTGATCCGGGATTCTGAAAACAAGCCTGTAGGCTTTCGCGGCATAGCACGTGACATTTCTGAAAGAAAGCAGCTCCAGGAACAGTTAAACCAGGCCCGTAAGATAGAAGCCATCGGTACCCTTGCGGGAGGCATCGCCCATGACTTCAATAACCTCCTCATGGCAATCCAGGGCAACATTACCATGCTGAAACGCTCTCATGAAAAGGATGAAAATATCCTGAAGCGGGTTGACAACATTCAGCAATGCATTACCAGCGGTGCTGAACTCACCCGGCAGCTTCTCGGCTTTGCCCGGGGCGGGAAATACCAGGCCGTTCCCCTTGACATAAACCAGATGGTAATCAAAACCCTGAAGATGTTTGCCCAGACCCGCAAAGAAATTACTATAGTGAAACACCTTGCCCCACAGGCCCTGACTGTTAAAGCGGACAACAGCCAGCTTGAACAGGTTTTCATCAACATGTACGTCAATGCCTCACAGGCGATGCCCGATGGAGGCACCCTTGAGATAACTACCGGTTCAATATCCCTTTCAAAAGATTTTACCGCTCCCCATGAAGCCGCCCCGGGAGACTACATACAGACTTCTATTACCGATAATGGAATCGGCATGTCTCCGGAAACTCTCCAGCGTATTTTCGAACCTTTTTTTACAACCAGGGAACGGGCAACCAACACCGGCCTGGGACTCGCCTCAGCCTACGGCATAATACGAAACCATGACGGCTTCATCACTGTACAAAGCGTACCGGGCCGGGGCACTACCTTTAACCTTTATCTTCCCGTATCACCTGGACCTGTTATTGAAAAACCGGCAAAGGAAGAAAATACCATCCTGTACGGATCAGGCGTAATCCTCCTGGTGGATGACGAAAAATTCGTTCTCAAGGCGGGAAAAGAAATGCTGAAGGCCCTGGGGTATACGGTACTGACTGCAGATAACGGCAGCGATGCAGTGCAGATTTTTACCGAAAATTTTTCTTCAATAGACCTGGTGATACTTGACATGATTATGCCCAGGATGCACGGAGGAAAAATATTTGAAAAGTTGAAAGAAATTGATCCCGAAGTAAAGGTAATCCTCTCAAGCGGCTACAGCCAGGATGGGGCGGCTGAAGGAATTATGTCCCGGGGATGCAAAGGCTTTCTTCAAAAACCCTTTGATATTGAAGTCCTTTCTCATACCGTTCGTAAAGCCTTTTCTCTTTCAGAAGCCCCGTGACCCCTGGTCACCAGTAACCCGCCTTCCCGGGCTTTATAAAAATATTGAAGAATCCCCATGCTCTAATATAATAATTGACTTCTTCCCCTCATGTGTCGTATACTACTATATAAGCATTTTATCTAATTTTCACTAAAGGCACACATGACCTCAAGTAAAGATATACATAAATTATTTAAAAAGGTAGTGGCAAACTCCCTCAGCACAAGGCAGGTGAATTACCTTGGGGAACAGATAGACCGCAGGTTTAACCTTTATAAAATTCTTAAACTCAATGACCAGAAGCTCATTTTATTTTATTAACTAAATATTAGATTTTTCTATTTTTTTCTCATTTTGTAAACAATATATCCTACAATGGCCAATGCTGC